>JBBRKX010000169.1:0-8205 GCA_038231675.1 Chthonomonadales bacterium
CAAAATCGTGAATCTTGATGGGGGTCCCTCGGTCGCACTGGTCGCGCCCGATCATCATTCGGCAAATTTCAACCCTTCAAAGCATTTGCCGCTTGTCATTGGAACACGCGCGGCAGTCAAGTGACAACTCCCCTGTGTAAACGCAGGGGCTTCTACTCTGGTATACCAGAGACGGTATGTTGCCCCATACCGATTTTGAGAATGTTTAACGCGGCATTCGTGTCCCTGTCAACAGACAAACCGCAGTTCCAACAGTAGTGGACGCGCTCGCTGAGCTTCTTCTTGATGCGTGTCCCGCAGCCCGAACAGTCCTGAGATGTGAAAGCGGGGTTGACTTCCGTATACTGACGACCGGCGCTTTCAGCCTTGTCTTTCAGCACGCCGCGGAACATTCCCCACGCAGCATCCGCAATACTTTTGTTCAGTCCTGATTTGCGGCGCGCGCCGTTGGGCAGGTACTCACCCGTCTCTTCGTCCTGCTTTGGTGGCCGACGTTTGCTCATGTTCTTGACGTTGAGTTTTTCAACGGCTATCAGACCGAAGCGGTTGACAAGCCGCCTTGCGGTTTGGTGAACGAAGTCGTGGCGTCGGTTGGCAAGGCGCTCATAAATACGACGAACGACTTTCTTGGCCTTACGTCGTTGCTTTGTTGCGCGCTTCTGCCTGGCAAGGTTTCTTTGTGCTTTTGCCAGAGCTTCCTCTTCCTTGCGCAAGAAGCGGGGATTGGCAATCATTTCGCCATTGGAAAGGGCCGCGAACTCCTTGAGGCCAACATCGATGCCGATCTGCTCCTCGGAGGGCGCAAGAGGAACAGGTTGCACTTCCACGGCAAAGCAGACATACCACTTGTCGCCTTGCCTGCGTACCGTACAGGTTTTGACCGTTCCCTCCACAGGACGGTGGAGAACTGCTTTTACGATACCGATCTTGCTCAAATAGACAGCCTGCTCGTGTATCTTGAAGCCGTCCTGCGGATACGTGAGGCTGTCATAGCCGTCGCCCTTGAATCGGGGAAAGCCGGGTGTGCCTTCGCGCTTGACACGGGCAAAGAAGGCCTTGAAAGCAAGGTCTACCCGCACGGCGACATTTTGCAAAACCTGACTGAACACGGCTTTGAGTTCAGCATGCTCTTTCTTCCACCCTGGCAGCGCATTGGCCTGTTCGTGGTATCCGATCGACTTTTGTTGGGTTTCCCATGAGACAATGCGCCACAGCAGAAAACTGTTGTAAACCTCACGGCAAGTGTGGAGGTTTTGGGACAAAAGCGTTTCCTGCGCCTTCGTGGGGAGCACTCTGTATTTTAAGAATTTGATGTACACTGGCTATATTGTGTCACGAAATGCTTAAGATTTGCAAGACGCAAAAGGGTTAGACGGCATTCGTGCTGAGACACGAAGCCTAAGCAGGAAGGCAATTCACCTGCTGCGTAAACGCAGGCAGTCCTCTTGTCTTTTCCTTTATAGATTGTCCGACGTCTCAATTATGCCGTTCCGTGCATTGGATCATTAGAGCTATGGAGGCGAGGATGTTCAGACCGCAGGTTTTTCAAGTCGCTCCTTCCATCTGGTGTGTGCGTCGCGTTTCTTATCTGACCTGCTCGTATATTGTCACCACAGCGGTGGGCACCATTCTCGTGGATGCGGGATGGATTCCGCCGGTGACGACATGCGTTTTGCATTGGAAAAGCTGCGGATTCCCCTGGAAACGGTCAAGGCGATTTTGCTCACGCATTGGCATAACGACCATGCGGCGGGCGGACAGGCCCTCAAAGAGCAAGTCGGCGCAGCGGTTTATTATCATCAGGCCGATGCTCCATTCCTTACCCGCGCCACGGCGCGCCATGGTCTTCGCGGCTGGCTGAGCAACGTCATACCGGAGTGGGGGCTTTTCGTGCTCTTTAAAGGCCTATTGGGAGAAGCAACCCCTGTAGCGGTCGCCGCCACGGGATTTGTTACCGACGGAGACATCCTCTTTCAAGACTTCGAGGTTCTCTCTACACCCGGCCATACCCCGGGGCATGCTTCCTATTACTACCGGCCCGAACGCGCTTTATTTGCGGGAGATGCACTGGCTACGGTCCACGGACGTGTTCACTTTATGGCGCGGCCGGTCACTCCGGACCTTCCTCAGGCCCGCGTTTCGATGCGACGTCTGCTCTCGATGGATATCGATGTCCTTTGCCCCGGACATCGCGGACCGCTCACGAAAAACGTTAGCAGTCTGTGCCAGGAGATGGCCCGGAACATGGATCGTGGAGAACCCTGGCCGCTCCTTGGTTGAAAAAGGCAACTTGCCCCCCCTGGACGTCGGGAAGGCATCTGGAGTTACGTATGCGCATAATACGCCGTGGATCGAATCGGGCGAGGAGACGGGGGAGAGGAAAATGAAACGATGGAAAGTTTTGTTTGTCGCATATGCCCTGGCATGTCTGATTACGCCCCGTGCGTATGCGGCGAGCAACCTGGGCGTTGTGATCCGTCGTCTGCTGGCTTCGCCCGCACTTGGGCGTGCTGGACGACCAATGCGAGTTACCGCGACCATCGCCAACCAGGGCGGTTCCGCCGATGTTTCCGCGCATGTAACCCTGCCGCCGGATGTAAAGGTCCTTTCAAGTTCCAGGCCGCTCGGCCGCCTCGCGGACGGCGAGGAGCGGACGCTCGCATGGACCATTCTGGCGAAGAAGCCTCTTAAAGGCGCGTTTGCTCTCCGCCTTAACCTTGCAGGCGTATCGGCGGCGACGGCAATGCTACCACTGCATTTTCTTCCTGCCCGTAAAGCGCAAAAACTCGCTTATATCCCGGAGCCACGCGCGGTCAAAACGTCGCTGCTCATCGGCGCGCTGAACTGCCCGCTGTGGGAAGCCGACAAGTACTCCCTCTGGGATCAGGTGCTGTACAAACATCCCGAGCGGGTTCCGGTCCTGGGTTTCTACAACCAACGCAACCCCGAAGTCGCCGACTGGGAGACCAAATGGGCCGTAGAGCACGGGATATCGTTCTTCACCTATTGCTGGTATCGCACGGGGCAGGGTGGGGCGGTGAAGACCGCGTTCGGCGGCGCCATTCACGACGCCCTCTTTAAGTCGCGCTTTGCCAATCGCTTCAAATTCACGCTGATGTGGGAGAACCAGAACCGAGGTACGGCGGGCGTGGCCAATGAGCACGACTTGCTGACCCACTTGCTGCCCTACTGGCTGACCAACTATTTCAAGAACCCGAACTACCTCAAGGTGGATGGCAAGCCGATCCTATTCATTTACCGGCCGGAGAATCTGATCGAAGATCTGGGCGGCGAAGCGCAGGTAAAGAGCGCTTTCGACAAGATGCGCGCCGCCTGTCGCGGCGAGGGCTTCGCGGGCCTCACCATTCTGGGGGAGTATCGCGGCCTCGATCCCGATCATCTGGCGCAGATGAAGCGTCTTGGTCTCGATTACACTTTCGCCTACTGTTGGGGAATTCCGAACAGCCCACCACCCGACAGGGCAGTCCGCACGCAGATGGAGTACATCCACAAAACACAGGCGCTGAATATTCTGCCGCAGGTCGTCACGGTGTCGCAGGCCTGGAGCGGCTGGAACGATGAAGGCAGCGTCTGGAAGCTGCCGCCCGCCGACTTCGAAACGCTGCTGCGCCAGGCCAAAGCGTTCACCTCCACGCTGCCGAAAAACGAATTGGGCAGCCGGATGCTGCTGCTTGACAATTGGAACGAATGGAGCGAAGGCCACTACATCGCGCCATACCGTGAATATGGATTCGGTTATCTCGACGCGGTGCGCCGGGTGTTCTCCGATGCACCTGCGGCACACGAGGATCTTTTGCCGGAAGACATCGGACTCGGCCCCTATGACACGGCGTTTCAGAAGCATCTGGCGCGGGAAGATGTACTGCGGCGCGACTGCGCGAGGGTAATGACCAAAGGCGCGCCGGAACCGGGGCTGATTGGCTGGTGGGCCTTCGACGAGGAGGCGAAAGCGCCGATCGCATTCGACTATTCCGGCCATGGATTAGGCGGCGTCATGCTGGCCGAGCGGGCGCCCGGTTGGGACCACAACGCGCTCCTTTGCAAGGGCGGCTGCGCACAGGTGGCGGCCAATCCTCTGCTGAGTCCGGCGCACGGACTGACGATCGAATGCCGGGTCAAAACGGACGTTCCGGGGCAGGATAACAAATGGCTAGTGAATCGGGTTTACGGCGGCGGTCCGGACACCGGCTACCGTCTGGGAATTTTGGGCGGCAAACCCTGTTTCGAGGTCCCGCTCACCGCCTGGAGTCATCACCTCCAGGCGGAGGAGCCGCTGCCCACGGGACGCTGGGTGCATCTTGCGGGCACGTTCGATGGGCAAACAATGAAAATCTATGTGGATGGCGAAGAGCGCGGAGTGATGGAACGCCCTGGCCCGATGAAATCGAATGATTTCGCTCTGTGCCTCGGCAGCTACGACGTAAAGCATCCTGCTTTCTTCGATGGCCTTCTCGACGAAGTAAAGCTCTACGACCACGCTCTGACCGCCGATGCGGTGCGAGAGCATTCTCGCCGTCACCCTTCTGCACGCATAAAATAACGTCTACGACCACCTGTCGGTCCTTATTTTTCAGGCGCTGGCTCCTTCTCAGAGCGTAGCAGTTGATAGCGCACATTCGATACAATCACGTCCGAGTGGCCCAGGAAGGAAAGCTTCAAACGCAGCCCGACCTGGCCATGCAGGATCTGCTGCCACCATTTGACGGGAACCGCCTCCGGAATGACAAGCGTGACAAAGTCATTTTGGAGCTCTTTATGAACTTCCGCAATGTACTTTTTGAGTGGGCCCGCCACACTGCGGTAGGGCGAGGGCAAAATGATCAGGGGAATGCCCAGCCCGAACCGTGGCCACTGCTCCTTGATCTTCTTGCTGTCGTCCGGCTCGGCTTCCACATGGATGGCGCGACAGTTGGGAGAAAGCAGTTTGCCATACTCCAGAGCGCGAATGGTCCCCTGGTTCAGCGTCCCGACCACCACCAGGACTGTGTTCTCCTTCGGCGGATTCGGATCCAGCGCCACATGATCGTTTTCTTCCGCGACTTCCGCATAATGCTTATTGATTTTGCGAAACATCAAAAAAAGAAGTGCGGTCAGGACGACGCTGATCCATGCGCCCTCTTTAAATTTTTCGATCAAAATGGTGCATAAGACGACAAAGGTGACGACCGCGCCCAGCCCATTGACCGCCATGCGCCAGTGCCATCCCTTGCCTTTCTCCTTATCGTCCTTCAGCTTTAGCCAGTGGTGCACCATGCCCGCCTGAGAGAGCGTGAAGGCCGTGAAAACCCCTACGGCATAGAGCGGGATGAGCGCGTCTACATTCCCTTTCTTTACCCAGATCAGAATGCCGGCGAAGACTCCCAACAGAATGATACCGTTGCTGTAAACCAGCCGATCGCCCAGTTTGTGCATCTGTTTCGGTAAAAATCCGTCGCGGGCGAGAATGGATCCTAAACGGGGGAAGTCCGCGAAACTGGTGTTCGCGGCAAGAATAAGAATAGAGGCCGTGAAGATTTGCGTCGTCAGATAGAGGACGGACAGCGTGCCTGTCTTTCCGAACACCGCGCCGGAAATCTGGTCGATGACGGCGGGTGCTCCATCGTAGTAGAGAACGTGCAGGCGCGTGGCCAGAAACGAGATGCCCAGAAAGAGCGTGCCGAGGATGACGCCCATGGCCACAAGGGTGAGGGCGGCATTTTTGGATTTGGGCTCCTGAAACGCGGGGATGCCGTTGCTCACGGCTTCGGTTCCCGTCATAGCCGAACAGCCATTCGCGAAGGCCCGCATCAAGAGGAGGACGAGGAGCAACCCTCCCTGATGGGTTGCGTGCTTCCATGCCTCCGGAGCGGCATCCGTCACCCGTTTGATCTCTTCCATATGCGCGTGCCAGCCTGCAAGCCCTCCAAATAAGGCCAGGCCGATCATGAGGTAACACATACCGACGAAGATGTAGGTGGGGACCGCGAATATCGTGCCGGACTCCTTGAGGCCCCGCAGGTTGGCGATAAGCAGAAGCACGATGAAAAATATGCAGATCGGAACAAGATGTTTTTCGGGATGAAAACGTATCAAAAACGGGATGCTGGCAAGGTTCTGCACCCCCGACGCGGCGGACACGGAAACGGTCAAGATGTAGTCGATGAGCAATGCGGCGGCCGCGATCAGGCTCCAGTTGACCCCCAGGTTTTCTTTCGAAACGATGTAACTGCCGCCTCCATTCGGGTAGGCGAAGATGGTCTGCCAGTACGAGCTGACCACGATAATCAGGAGAGCGACGATTAAGCCGGAGACCAGCAGCGTGTTATGCGTGTACGCGCCGCGTTGCGACATCGCGCCCAAACCGGCGGCGCCCAGGACAAGCACGATCTCCTGAGTGGCGTAGGCAACGGAAGAGATCGCATCGGAAGAAAAGACGGGCAGCGCAATGATTTTCGAGAGAAGCGTATGCTCCGTCTGGTTGCTGGACATCGCTTTGCCCAGAAGCTTCCGGCGTAGATAGGTAAATGGCGATAGATGTTCCGGAAGCTCTCCCGTTTCAATGGCCAGCTCATTTTCCTCCGCGATCTTTGGGTCGCTCATTGTGTAATCCCCCTCAATGGTGGCTCCTTCCTGACGACAGGCTCGAGGGCGCATCCGCATCGCGGCGCCCTGCCATCAAGCGTTACGGATGATCAGGCAAAATTACGTCACGCCACTTTGCCCACATCACGCAACAATTTAGATTTTTTGCCCGATCCATAGCGGCAAGACATCCGCCGTCACTCCAGACATTCTCGTCGCGGTGCGTGAAGGAGGCGTATGGTCTGCCGGCCGCGCAAGGGGGGCCGTTGAACAGGATAGGCTTTTAGGTCGAAGTGACGGTCCCCTTCGTCGATCATCGGGTTCCTTCGTGTGAGATCTGCTTTACCGGCAGCACAATATGGGTGGAAAAGCGACGGGAGCGGTAAATGCGCTGGATCGCGGTCTGATAATCTTCCTCTTTCGCCTCAAAAATGTTGGGCACAAACCGCTGTGGATTTCGATCTATCAGTGGAAACCAGGCGCTCTGAATCTGAATGCCGATCTGATGTCCCTTCAGAAATGTGTGGTCGGCGGTATGCAGGTCAATGCGATACTCCTGCACGCGGTTACTCGGAATAGCTTCCGGATGTTCATAGCTCTTGCGGAAACGGCCGCGGAACACCTCATCGGAGATGATCCGTTCGTATTCCGCCAGTTTAGGATCAGCTGGATTGTCGTTGGGGTAGATGTCGAGCAGCTTGACCACCCAGTCGCTGTCCGTGCCACTCGTCGCGGCGAACAGTTCAGCAACCACGTTGCCCGCGACCGTGATATCCTGCGTGAGCGGGACCGTCTTCCAGGTAAGCACATCAGACCGGGTCTTAAGGAAGCGCTGGTCGTCCGTCAGCCACGTAGACCAGGTGGACTCCGGGCCGTAGGTGGGCAGGATGGGACCTTTTCGGTACGGCGCCGGATGGGCGGGATCGGAGACGTAACAATCGAACCCGTCCACATCCTTCGCTGTCGGCGAAAGGAACGAGGCAGTATGCCCTGCATTCAGATAGAGATTGCGCTTCACGGTGTCGCGTGGAGGCCAACTTTCGCCGGCGATCCATTGGTCACTGCCGGTCTCGAAGGTCCAGACGTGAGGAGAGTCCGCTTTGCCCGTGCCTTTGAGCCAGTGGTCGAACCAGGGTTTCTGGATCTTTTCGTCGTAAAATATGCCCGTCGGGCTGCCGAAATCAATGGGGCCGAGCTTCTGGCCGAGGCTATCCCATCCCCCATGATTCCAGGGCCCGAGGACAAGGTAGGCGAAGTGGTGGGGATCCCTGCGCGCCAGATCGGCGTAGATGCGCTGCGGACCGTAGAAATCCTCCTGATCGTACCAGCCACCGACGAGCAGGGTAGGTACCGTGAGGGCGGTCTTCAGATAGGACGTGATCGCCTGTTGCTGCCAGAATGCGTCGTAATTGGGATGGGCCACAAAGTCATTCCAACTTGGGCGCGTGCCATGGAAGATGTTCGCGTTGACGCTGGCGAGAGGACCAAGACGCAGGTACCAGTCGTAGGCGTCGGGCAGGTCGATGGGCCACTGCGTGTTCTGCTCCCAGCCCGACTCCATCATCCAGTCGTATTCGAAGCCATTACTGTGTCGGTAGGCCCCGTTGTGATGGAAGTCGTCTC
>JBBRKX010000170.1:0-8194 GCA_038231675.1 Chthonomonadales bacterium
CGATAAAGAGGCAAAAGCGGCGGCCAACTACGCCGGCCACTACAGCGGGCAGACGATGCTGAATCCGGCGACGTTTGTGATTGGGAAGAACGGCAAAATCGTGTATGCCTATGTCGGCGAAGACTTCAAGGTGCGGGCATCCGCTCAAAACGTACTTCAGGCAATTACAAAATCTGGCAAGAAGTCGGGCAAGTAGATCGCGGGATGGTTTCGTCATGCGGCGGACAAACGTGACGTTATGGCGGCGCGTGGCGCCGTCGGCTTATCCCCTTTTAATAATGCGCTTTTCGAAAAAGACGCTAAGGGGATCGGCCCGATACTCTCCAAAAGGTGGAATCCGCTGAAACCCCATCCGCTCGTAGAGACCGATGGCGGCGATTTGATGAATGCCTGTTTCCAGGCGGACCAGTCCGACACCCTGGCTTCGCGCATATTCCGCCAGATGATCCAGCATCAACGCGCCCAGGCCCAATCCCCGAAACGAAGGCCGCACATACATCCTTTTGATCTCCCCGTACTCGGCGCCGAACAGCTTGATGCCTCCACACCCGGCAGGGACCCCATCATGGCGGATGAGAAAAAATGCCACCGACTCCGCGATCAACTTTTCCACGCTGAAACCATGCTGGCTTTCCGAAGGATAGAGCGGAGCCAGATATGCATCCAGTTCCGCGATGAGGATCAGCGTATCTGCAGAGTCGGGGCGTTCCTGCGTAATGATCGTTGACATAGGGAGATCGTATTCCTTTTGACCGGGTGAATACCCCTTCCGAGCATGCCGGGCGCTTCAATCCTTGCTGCGTGGTTTCCGTTCCAGCCATGCGGAAAAGCGGTCAGGGATTGTGGGGCGATGTCGCAATCAGGACCACGAGTGTCTCGGTCCCGGTGTTCTCGATTCCGTGTTCGCACCAGGGCGGCAAATAGATGAACTTTCCCTTCTCGACCTTCTCCTGTCGCCCTTCGGCAAAGGTCATCACTCCGGCCCCTTCCAGGATCACATACGTCTCTTCCGTTTCATGCGATCCGACCCCGTTGTTGGTGTGCGGCGGCAGATAAAACAAGACAAGACCCATGTTCTTTGCCGGCGCGTTCGGGTTGACCGGGTGCACGACGCGCACGCCGAGACCATAACAGTCCGGATAGGCGACCGGAACGCCCTCCTGCACCGTCACGATCATCGGCTGTACAGGAGTGTCCGGCTTCGGGATCGTCGGTATACCGGTGTAGCCCTTGAACTGGGTGATCTCCGCCATGGTGCGTCTCCTCGCTAAAACTCGCGTGTGTACCCGGCCGTCCAGCCGCCGTCCACGGTAAGGATATGGCCGTTGATGTAGCTGCTCTCCGGCGCGGAGAGGAAGAGCGCGGCGTGCGCGACCTCCTCCGGCGTTCCCGGTCGGCCGCCCGGGATATGCGCCAGCAGTGCGGCGGCACGGTCGCGGAACTTGCCGTCGTCGCCGTAAAACAGTTGGCGTGTGCCCTCCGTCAGGATCGAGCCCGGCGCGATGCCGTTCACGAGAACACCCTGCGGACCAAGTTCAAGCGCCATGGATCGGGTCAGGTTCACCACGCCGCCCTTGGCCGCGACAAACGCGCTCTGGAGCCGGAGCGGCACCAGGCCCACGACGGAGGCGATGTTGATGATCCGTCCCGCGCCTTGTGCGATCATCGGGGCGGCTGCGGCCTTGCTCATTAGAAACAGCCCGGTCAGGTCGACTCGCACGATGCGGTTCCACTCCTCGAGCGGAAACTGATCGATATTGACGCGATGGTGCAGCGTGTTGATACCGGCGTTGTTGACGAGGATATCGAGGCGACCGAACCGCGCCAGAATGGCGGCGACGCCGAGTTCCACCTCGTCTGGATCCGCCACATCGAGCCGAAGCGCAAAGCCGTCCGGTCCTGCCGCAGCTTGCGCGGACTCGATATCGATGTCCGTATAGACCACGGAAGCGTGGTTTGCCGCCAGCGTATCGGCGATCGCTTTGCCAATCCCCCGCCCCGCCCCCGTTACCAGTGCTACTTTGCCCTGAAGATCGACCTTCACATCTGTTTCCTTGTCTGCCCGAATGGTACGCAATTCGCCAGCCCATCGCCAAAAACCTACACGGAAATCCTTGAGCCCGTTCTTATGCTTCGTCCGTTTGTAATTATGCGGTTCGAAACGTCCTTCTACCGGGCTGCGCGTCCCGATCACCGTCCGCTATCCGCCCCAGCATTAACCCATGGCGTAGAGATTCATTTGCCTGACTCCTTTGAGCGTGGAGCATCTTCTAAACGATACAGGGCTGAAAACCGATTTAACCGCGAAATATTTTCTGTTTCGTGAGCAGGAGGATATCTTGTCACGTCCCGCTGTTTTTGCCGAGCAATTCCCAGGTTCGTGGGTTGGTGTGGCCCTCAACGATCACTTTCCCGGTATTTCCCGCGAAGAACGTTTCGAATGCCTGTTGGATCTCCGCGACCGGAAAACGATGCGTGATGATCTGACCCAGATACGCATGGTGCTTCCGCAATAGCGCAAGGTTTCCGGGCAGCTCATCGTAACGGAAGTATTCGCTGCCCACAAGCGCCGCTTCCCGCTGGATGAGGTCGCGGGACACGCTAAGGGGCAGTTGCGCGCCATGGCCGATGCAGACCAGCGCCGCGTTACGGCCCAGAGCATCCAGCGCACCCCGCACCGCTTCCCCGTTGCCGGTGGTGTCGAAGGCGACGTCAAACCCACCGTCGACGCCCACCATTTTCGCACCGTCCGAAATACTTTGCGCGCCAACATCGACGGGCGTGCCGCCGAGCTTTGCGGCGAGTTCGAGCCGATACGGCACGCGATCCGTGATAACGATGGGGAGTCCTGGTCCCAGCCTCAGCCGCGCCATCGCGAGCACCCCGAGCCCGATGGGCCCCGCACCCGTGATCAGCACCGATTGCGGCGACGGTACGATCCGATGCGCCCGCGCAAGCGCATGGCCTCCGGTTCCCATGATATCCAGAAGCAACGTTGCGTGCTCCAGCAGATCGGAATCGATGGGGAAGAAGATGCTTTCATGCACCAACTCGTATGGCCCGTATCCGCCATCACGGGTAAAACCCATATCGGCACGCTTTTGCAGGCACTGGTTTGTCGCGCCGCGTTGGCAGGAGCGACACCGACCGCAAAAATCCATGAGGAAAACAACGCCTGGCGTCCCGACCGCCGTCGAGGTGTCCGGTCCAACCGCGACCACAATGCCCGCAGCCTCGTGACCTGGCGTGACGGCCGAGCCGTCACGAAACTGACCACGCTCGGAGCCACACAGCGCGTTCGCCCGGACTTGAAGCAGCAGTTCGCCGCTACCGGGTTCCGGCACGGGCTTTTCGCCCCATGCGATGCGGCTGTCTCCCACAAAAAGGGGACTGCGGATGGCGGATGCATGAGAAAACACGGTCATCGTACGGAACCTCCCCTATCGCCCGCTTACTTATTGTAGCATCCTGTTCATAGAGCCAATGCCAATAAGGTCCCCTCTCTGTAAGGACCGTTTGCCGCTGCCTTAGACCAGAGTGGGATCTGCCCGGCTCAAAATAGTAAGCATGAACTCTGCTTTTGCAAGCCCGTCTATCGGAAGCAAACTGCCCCGCAAGATAGTGTTTTAACGCGCCGTATGCTACCGCCGCGTCGGAGTGCTCACGCAGGTAGTTTCGGAAGGCCAGATCCTACTTGATTGCATGCTGTCCATCTTTATCAGACGAACTATCAGGAGAGATATTATTCCCACGTCCGTTTTCAACGGCGCTGGCGAACGCATGCGTAAACTCCCGAATCGACGGATACCGTTCGGAACGTGCCGGATAGGTGGCGCAGGCAAGCACGGGCGCAAATGGTTCGGCAAGTTCCGGCACGTTCAGCAGCGCATAACGTCCCAGATTAAATACGATCGTCCGCTGATCCAACCAACTGCCGCGTACGAACTCCTCGGGAGCCATCAGCCTTGAGGAGCCGTAATTGGAATCCATTTCCAGCGTAAAGCCTTCTCCCTTACGGCACAAGTCCCAATCGAATAGCCAGATGCGCTTCCGGTCAAAGTCGTAGATCATGTTGCCTTCGTACCAGTCCACGATCATAAATCCCGCCTCGCCGATTGCGGTAAGCGCTTCAAACACCGTGCTGACCGCCGTGACTCGTTCGGAAAGTGGAAGAGATTGAAAACGTTTTCGCGCCGCCATGGATCCGAGATTTTCTCCCTGGACCCGGTCATAGAGCAGTAGAGTCCCCTCCATGCAGACTACTGTTTGATGCAGCGGGATAATAGCGGAGTGCAGGTTCGCCCCGGCGATCGCGATTTCAGTGTCGGCGCAAGGTTCTTCCAATGCTTGCGGGTACAGCTTCAGGAACAATTCCCGTCCCGGTGCAGAGGCAAACCAGGCGGATGTCTCAGCGCTACCCTTTGCGATCTGAGTTACATTTTGTAGTCTATTCGCCTCAAACCACGCATCCAGAGCAGGTGTTGCCGCGACCTTTCTCATTCGATTTACCTTTCCCCAAAGGACAGAACGGGTTCAAGCAGAAGTGCACCGGCGCATTAGATGATCAACACGGACCATTCTGAAGCCTTTCAGGTACGGTCCGCCATTTCCTTCGCCTCTCGAAGCCTCTCCAGAGCCCACCTGATGTCAAACTCCAGTTCTTCTCCCGGTTTCAGGTCATGCCGCCAATACGCCGCAGCTTCCTCAACGACAGGTAACAAACTGGGATCTCCAAGTTCCCGCGCAGCGCTGAAATAAAGAGGAACCATAGTTTCCTTGTCTTGTAACAGTTTCATCAGGCGCGGTAGGAGGGATATATCCCCGAAAATCGCCAGCCCTTCGGCTGCTTCCCCCCGAACGTCCGGATCCGTGTCCTCTAATGCCTTCCACAGCCGGGCGCGCACTTCAGGAGTGTTATGGCCGCCCTGATGCATTCCAAAAGTCGCCCAGTCGCGTACATGTGACGATTTATCATCCATCAGACGCAGCAGGGTGGCGGTTACTTCGCCACGGTAGGGTGCGGCCGATTCCTCTTCCCAGATACCGCTGAAGAAGCATCCGAGGGCGTAAGCCACACCAAATCGTACCTGTTCGGACGGATCGAAAGCGCTGCGACACAAGGCAGGAAGGGTTTCAGGGACGGCCTGGAATCCCAGGGCACAGGCAGCAGATTCCCGGACATCAGCAACAGGATCCTGCTCCATCAGGCGCAGAAGCTCAGAAACCCCCTCGCGATAGTACATCCGCGACATACGGTCCTGTCCTGGCAGCGAATGGTCGTTCCCGCCTGCTTGCCCGAGGATAGTAGCCGCCATATCCCGCATGCGTGGACGTTCGTCTAGGGTGAGTTCGATGGCTCTGGCAAGGGCAGGACGGCCGGCCGCCATCAGCGCATGAGCGGCGCGAAATCTCACGTCCGACCGCTTGCTCATCAGGCGTGCAACCGTCTTTTCCATCTGCTCGGGCGATAAAATATTCGGTTCGCCTTCGTTGTGTTTTTGTTTGGTTGCCATGGTTTTCCGCTCCCACTAGTTTGTTTCGGTCAGGGTCTGTTGGGCGAGCTGCCACTTCTCGTAGATGTCCGCGATCACATCGTCGATGGGAGCGCGTTGGGTCTCTACGTCGAGGAGGGAGGTTTGTGCAGCCGCCTCTTCCAATAGGACGGCGATATTCACCTGAGTGGCGTCGAAGGTGAACTCATGGCGTCCTGCCTCGCTCTTCACCCACGTCGCCTGCCGCAGGGTCGGCGCGGCTTCCTCGCCGGTCTCCAACGCGAGATGACGCCTGTCGGCGAATTCGCGGCGCAGGCGAGCAAAGTCGCCGTCGAAGGCGATGCGCCCCCGGTCGATCATCACGATTCGGCCGGCCAGTTGCTCCAGTTCCGACATATCGTGGCTGGTGACCAGGATGGTGAGCTTCCGCGTGCGGTTCAGCTCCTTCAGGAAACCCAGGATATTCCGTTTCGCCAGCACGTCCAGACCAAGCGTCGGCTCGTCGAGAAAAAGGATTTCCGGCTCGTGCAGCAGAGCCATCCCCAGATCGGCGCGCATCTTCTGTCCCAGGCTCAGTTCGCGAGCCAGACTCTGGAAGAATTCACCGATCCCAAGCACCTCCTTTACAAAGCCCAGCATGCGCTCGTACCGTTCGCGCGGGATGTCCCAGACCACCCGTTTCCAGTCGTAGGACGCCGCCACCGGATGGTCCTGCCAGAGCTCCGTACGCTGTCCAAAGACGACACCGATATGGTTCACATAACGCACGCGGTCGCGCGTCGGGTTCATCCCCAGCACGGATACCGTCCCCGCATCCGGCGCGAGCAGTCCGGAGCAAAGCTTGATGGTGGTGCTTTTCCCCGCTCCGTTGGCCCCGGCATACGCGACGATCTCGCCGCGTTGGATCCGCAGGGAGATATTTTGCAGGGCATGCACTTCCCGGATCGTCGGGCGAACGAGGTTGCGAAACACATCGCTCAGCCGCTCGGAGCGTTGACGCTGGCGGAATGTCTTGAAGACATCGGAAATCTCAACGACGGTGTCCGAAGTCGTTGTAGCGCTGCGCTCCCGTGCGGGCATAGTGTGCCTTCCCCCGTAAAAAAATGGCCGTGGCCAATGTGGCAAACAGCAGCGCGGCCAGCGGTGTGCTCCAGGCGGTGGCGAGAGAGCGGTCCAGCCCGAGCAAGGCGCGACAGGGAACCCAACTGAGAAATCCCACGGGCAGGGCCGTCAGCATGGCGAAATGAAGTGCGCTCCCCACCCGCTCCAGAGGAAACCCCTTGAGCTGGAGCATCAGCGGCGAGGTCGAGCTGTTGATCTCTTCGGCAGCACGCGGCTGCCAGAACGCGAGGCTGCCCCAGCCGAACTGGAACGCCATTAATACTGTTACGGACGCCGCCAGGTAGAACAGCAGATGCAGGAACCAACCGGCAGAGGGCGCGATCGGCAGACGCGGCAGTGCTACTGTCAGCAACACCAGACCGGGGATCAGGGTCGGCAGTCCGTACACCGGGCTGAACCCCTCCGTGAGCAGACTCATCCAGATGGGCTGCGGTTGGATCAGAGTATGGTCGAACTGTCCGCGCCCCAGACGGCGACTGATAAAGGCCACGTTGTACCCGAAGAAAGTGTTCACCAGGCCCTCGACCAGGGCGGCATATCCCAAGAGGAAGTAGATCTGGAATTTGCTCCAGATGCCGATCCCGGAGAAGCGCTCCGCGAGCAGCAGCATCCCGGTAATCGAGCCGACATTCAGGACGGCGTCGGAAAGAGCCCAGCCCAGAAATATTTTCGGGTTGCCTGTCACCGCCAGAATATCCATGCGCGCGTAAAGTTTCAGCAGTCGGAACAGGCGCATCAGGGTCCTAGCCACCATACGACACCATCCTCTCACGGCTGACCTTCCAGGCCCAGACCGCGAGGGGCCACAACAGCAGCGACCAGCCGCACTGGAGGGCGATCAGCTTCAAGGGATTGCCGGTCCCAATGTAAATCTGCAAAGGAGCGGACGCCTGTGCGGCAAACGGAAGCCAGGCAAAAACGCTGCCGATCCCCCAGGGAAACAGCGCCAGGGGCAGTAGGGCTCCGGAAAGCAGAGTTCCGACCGCAATGCGGATCCGACCGGTGGTGTATGGCGCCACCTGCAAGGCGATGGCAAGGGCGATGAACAGATAATCCAGCGCCAGGCCCACGGAGACCGCCAGGGCAAGGCTGACAACAAACAACATCCCTGCAAGCGCGCCGGCGGGCGCGAGGCGCACTCCCAACAACGGGCTTGCCAGCAGCAACGGCAGGGAGAAAAAAGCGGCGGACACGACCACGCGACCGAGCATTTCCGAGGCGGCCTCCACGAAGATCTCCGTCGGCCGAAGGAACCGCGTCGCGATGGAGCCGTCGAAGAAGGCGAACTCCAGTCCTGTCTGGCAGGTCAGCAGCTCCGAGCAGGCTGCGGAGATCAGGGTGTAGGTCAGCACACCGTCAAGCGTCAGCCCAGAAACGCTGCCGCGCCCACCCAGCACGGCCCGCCAGATGCCCAGAAGCAACGCAACGCGCAGGAAACGCAACAGGTAGTCGAAAAGGAACAGCGCATTGTCCCCCAGCCTCCCGGTCGCTTCCATCGCCGCGCTGCGTGTATATTTTTTCAGCAACGATCTCAAGCGACCCATTCCTTTTCGGGTATCGGCCTCCGGATCGTCTCATCG
>JBBRKX010000171.1:0-8184 GCA_038231675.1 Chthonomonadales bacterium
CGAAGTCCGCCTTCGCGGACTGGCGATTGGAAGGCCTTTTTGAAGACGCTCAGGGCAACTGTCGTCCAGTAAGAGATCCCTATCGTTAACGCGATTACAAATCGGGTGGAGTCCACGTAGGTGGACTTTCCGCACTTATAGGCGCGAATTCATTCGCTGGCCTAAAGGCTTTCCGCACTTATAGGCGCGCATTCATTCGCTGGCCGGCTTGGTGCCTTTGACACGGCGGTTACCGGTCGTGGTTCAGGAAGCCTGTCGCAAGGACGGTGACCCTTACTTCCCCCTCCAGAGTGATGTCGGGCACCCAGCCGAAGATGATGTTGGCTTCTCGCTCGTCGCAGCGATGACTGATCTGTTCCGCCGCGTCGGAATACTCCATCAGCGTCAGGTCATGCCCCGAGGTCACGTTTACCAGAACGCGCGTGGCGCCATGGATACTGGTCTCGAGCAACGGGGAGGAGATCGCGTTGTCCGCCGCTTCGGTGGCGCGCAGAGGGCCGGTCGCGGAGCCGATGCCCATGAGCGCCGGTCCCGCATTCGACATGATCGAGCGTACATCCGCGAAGTCGACGTTGATCATCCCGGGCACGGTGATGATGTCGGAGATCCCCTGGACGCCCTGGCGAAGCACGTCGTCCGCGATCCGGAAGGCCTCGTTCAATTTGATCCGCTTGTCGTCCACGGAAAGCAGCTTGTCGTTCGGGACCGTGATGATCGTGTCCACATAACTCTGCAATAGCTCCAGGCCTTCCTTGGCGAGCCGCATGCGTCGTGCGCCTTCAAAACTAAATGGCCTCGTGACCACTCCAACCGTGAGTGCCCCGAGTTCTCGCGCGATATTCGCCACCACGGGAGCCGCACCCGTTCCCGTGCCGCCTCCCATGCCCGCCGTGATGAAGACCATATCGGCGCCTTCGAGCATGCGCTTGATTTCGCGCTTGCTTTCTTCCGCGGCAAGCCTGCCGATCTCAGGATTGCCGCCCGCGCCCAGTCCACGGGTCGATTCCTCACCCAGGTGAAGCTTGGTCGGCGCCTTCGAGACCTGCAGCACCTGGATATCCGTGTTCATCGCATAGAATTCCACACCGGTCAGCCCGGCTTCGATCATGCGATTGACGGCGTTCGTACCGCCTCCGCCCACGCCCACGACCTTGATGCGGCTGCGGTTTTCGGCAATCTGGTCCTCTTCCCGCTTCTTCACCGCATCAAAAAAGTCTCTGAATTTGCTCACGAAGTGATTTCCTTTCCAACCCGCGCATAATCTTCCCATCCCTGAATTGCCCTGGGATCGTGAACCGTCCCAACCGGGACTCCCGACAGAGCCGCCTTTTGAAACGCGACCAGCCGTCGGATGCGGGTTTCAAAGATCGGCATTTTCGCTTCCGTGAGCATGGCGTACGCGTCGTCGCCATCGCGGCTCGGTTTTGGCGGGATCATGGTGAGCAACACCCGATAGCGGTCCGCCCCGAGAGTGCGCAGCGCGTCGACCGTGAGGACCAACGCGTCCAGCGCAAGCGCGTCCGGCGTGGTGGGGATGACCAGCAGGTCGCAGCCATCCGCGAGCGCCTGGAGGTCCTCCTGACTCGGACGGGCCTGCGTATCGATCACAATATTTTGATAGTCGCGTGCATAGCGCGCCGCCTGGCGCTCGTCCACGACTTTATAAGGGAGACATCCACGTTTCGTCCATCCGGACGCACTGCGGTTGGGGTCCCCGTCGATCAGGAGTGTCGAGCCGAGTTCTTGAAAATATGTCGCGAGATGCACGGCAGTGGTTGTTTTGCCCACACCGCCCTTGAAGCTGGCTACCGTAATAATCATGAGTTGGTTTTACCGAATAGCAATATAATCGTTTCGCATAGACGTCCGATGACCGCGACGATTCCATCGCGGCCTCTTCATAATACCTTCGCCGCGCGGCTATTGAACTCCTGCGAAGGGGACAAACTAAACAAACTCTCCGCGCATGCGGCAACCCCTTGTTTTAGACTTGTTTTAGAGAGGAACGCACGGTCCTCAAGCGGAATAGAGGGGCAATTGCTCGGAAGCGAACCGATGACGGGAGAAGACTGTTTTATGCACCCTTATGCGCGTTTGGCGAGCCGTGCCGCAGCGGCGTTATGGATCCTGATCATGGCGATATCGTCCGCATCCGCAATCACGCTCTATGTCGCGCCGCATGGGAAGGACGCCTGGTCCGGCCGCTCGGCAAAGCCGGTCGCTGCAGGGAACGGTGGGCCTCTTGCCAGTCTCGCGGGCGCTCGGGACGCCGTGCGACGCCTTCAGGCGGCGGGGCATGTCACGGCGCCTATCCACGTCGTGTTCGCGGACGGGCAGTATCCTCTCGCGGCAACGGTTCTGTTCGGCCCGGGCGACAGCGGCACGGAACGCGCTCCCATCACGTATGAGGCGGCGCAAGGCGCGCATCCTGTTTTCACCGGAGGCCGGCAGATCACCGGCTTTCAAATCGGGCCGAACGGCGCATGGATCGCTCATATCCCGGCAGTCGCGGATGGCTCGTGGCGCTTCGAGCAATTGTGGGTGAATGGGCGGCGCGCCACGCGGGCACGCACTCCCAACTCGTTCTATTCCTATATGACGCATAAGGTGCGCCATGGCGTCGATCCGGCGACAGGCAAGAGCATCAACATGGGGAACCGCGCATTCCAGGCCCGTCCGGAAGACATTCGGCCGTTGCTTTCCGTCCCGAAAGATCGCTTGAGCGATGTTACGGTGGTCGTGTACCATTCGTGGGAGATATCGCGATTGAGGATCGCGTCGGTGGACGCACATACGAATACGATTGTGACGACCGGGCCGTCCGCCTGGAACTTCATGGAGTGGGGCGCGACTCAGCGCTACCATCTGGAGAACCTCCGCTCCGCTCTGGATACTCCTGGAGAGTGGTTTTTGGACCGGGACGGAACGCTTACCTATCTCCCGATGCCCGGCGAAAAGATTGCTTCCGTCGCAGTGTTCGCCCCCCGCACGGAACAGTTTCTTCGATTTACGGGCACAGCCGCTCAGACGGTCTCGCACTTGCATTTCAAAGGATTGAGTTTTGTCTACGGCCAGTATGTTTTGCCGGCGCAGGGTGTGAGCAACGGTCAGGCGGAAGACAGCATTCCCGCAGTAATCCAGGCGGACGGCGTATCGGACATCGCTTTTGAAGACTGCGAAGTGGGGCATGTCGGGCTGTATGGGATCTGGTTTCACCAGGGCTGCAACCACTGCTCGGTACGCCACTGTTACCTGCATGATCTCGGCGCGGGAGGCGTTCGTATCGGCGAAACGACCATTCGACCGCCCGGTCCGGATCGGACCGGCCACATCACCATCGACAACAATATCATCCGCACCGCCGACCAGATCTTTTACGGCGCGATCGGAATCTGGATCGGCCAGAGCGGCGACAACGTCGTCACGCACAACGATATCAGCGATCTCTACTACACCGGCATCTCCGTCGGGTGGACCTGGGGATACGGCGAGAGCCTTGCGCGCCACAATACCATCGATTTCAACCATATCCACCATATCGGCAAGGGCGTCCTGAGCGACATGGGCGGAGTCTATACGCTTGGAATCTCGGATGGGACCACGGTAAGCAACAACGTCGTCCACGACATTTACTCCTATGACCTGTATGGGCGAGGCGGGTGGGGGCTTTACAATGACGAGGGATCATCCAATATCGTCCTGGAAAATAACCTCGTTTATAACGTCAAGACAGGGATGTACCATCAGCACTTCGGCGAAAATAACGACATTCGCAACAACATCTTCGCCTTCAGTATGGACGGCCAGCTTCAGCGCTCGCGCGTCGAGGACCGTCTGGCCTTTACCTTCCACGACAACATCGTCTATTGGAACGGAGGAGATCTGCTGCATGGTTCGTGGGACAAGAACGTTCGCCTGGACCACAATCTCTATTGGGACACGCAGCATGGGCCCATCGCGTTCGAAGGGAGAAACCTTGCCGCATGGCAGGCGACGGGCAAGGACGCAGGCTCTCTCATTGCCGATCCGCTGTTCGTCGATGCGGAGAAGGGCGACTTCCATCTGCGGCCGGGCTCGCCCGCCGAGCGCATAGGTTTTAAGCCCTTCGATTACAGCCGGGCCGGCGTGTATGGCGACCCGCGCTGGATGCGCCTGGCGCATGATTTCCGTTATCCGAAAGTGGAGTTTGCTCCGGCTCCGCCCCCCGCGCCGCCGCTCGCGATCCATGAGAATTTCGAGGATCTGGCGGTAGGGGACACCTGCCCGGATGCCCAGACGAATGTGGAAAACAAGGGCGACTCCATCGTCGTGTCGGACGAGACGGCGGCGACCGGCAAGCATAGCCTCAAGTTCACGGACGCGCCCGGCCTGTCCAATCGCTACGATCCGCATCTCGTTTTCCTACCAAACCATGCGTCCGGTGTCACGACCTTTACGTTTTCCATGCGAGTGGAGGCCGGGGTGGAGATGTACCACGAATGGCGTGATTGGAAAACGACCCCCTACAAGGTAGGACCAAGCTTCTGGATACGAAGCGGCAAACTGATCGTCGGAGAAAAGCCGCTCATGGATCTGCCCGCCGGCAAATGGGTCCAATTCCTGGTGCGCGCGGGCATCGGCAAGCAGTCTCAGGGGACCTGGGATCTGGTCGTCGACCCGCGAGGCGAGGAGCCGCATAAGTTCCTGGGGCTGAAAAACGGGAGCGCGGATTTCTCCGATCTGACATGGATCGGCTTCAGCAGCATGTCCGACGCCAAAACCGTCTTCTACCTCGACGACCTCGACCTGACGAACGCGCCCTGAACGGTAGTTTTCCTGGAGGAGATGTTTACCGCAGTGCGACAACCAGAACATGCTTCCCCGGAACGGTTGTTACACCCGGCAGCATTTACGCCTGAGGCGAACCCGGAACAGCTTCTCCATGCTGCGGATACCACTTCTCCATTACCGTCAGCAGGCTTCGCTCCCAATTTAGGGCAAAGGATATTTCCTGTCGAATAGATGGCAGATCAGGCGTAGCGCCAATTGAGGACTTACAGCGCCGAATACGGGAACATGACCGGCGTGCAAGGAGGCGCGACCGAACGACTCAGTCGCGCCGTGTTCCTTACTAACGCGCTTTGTCAGGCCGCCTTGCGTGCGTTGCCTTTTACCACCCGCAATGCGGAAGGCGGCTCGGAGGCTTCCGACGCCAATCGGAACTGACCTACCAACTCCTGCAGACGAGCCGCCATCGCGCTCAACTCGCTCGCCGAAGCGTTCACCTCCTCCACGCTCGCGCTCTGCTCCTCCACCGAAGCAGACACATTCTGAGCCGAAGCAGACACTTCCTGCGCCGAAGCGCTCATCTGCTCGGCTCCTGCGGCCGTCTCCTCGCTTACGGAAGCCACCGAAGCGATCGCCGAAGATACCTTGTCCGCACCACAGGCCATCATCGCTACCGCCAACCCGTTCTCCTCCGCCGAACGCCGCACCGTGCTCACCATCGCCGTCACTTCCTGCACCGAAGCCGCCATCGCCTCCGCGATCGAAGAAACGTTCTCCACCTCCGAAGCAACCGACTGGGCCGCCGCAAGGATCTGCGTGAGCGCCTCCCCCGCCTCCTCACTGCGCCGCGCCCCCTCCGCAACCTCCTGGCTGTTGGACTCCATGCAATGCACCGCATCGTCCACACCCTGGCGCACTTTCCCGATCAGCGTCCCGATTTCGCTCGTCGCCGTCGTCGCTCGCTCGGCGAGCTTGCGCACTTCGTCGGCCACCACCGCAAATCCCCGGCCGTGTTCGCCCGCGCGGGCGGCCTCTATGGCGGCGTTGAGGGCGAGGAGGTTCGTTTGCGAGGCGATCTGGTCGATCGTTTCGATGATCGCGCCGATCTCCTGGCCCATCTGCCCAAGCTCGGTGATCTTCGCCGAAGAGAGCTGCACCTGCTCCTTGATGCGCCCCATGCTCGCCACCGTCTGCTCCACCGCTTTGCCGCCGGTCTGAGCCACTTCGGTCGCCTGTCTGGCTGTGCGCGCCATCTGCTGGGAAGAGCGCGCGACCTCTTCGACGGATTGCGCCGCCTGCCTCATCCCCTCGTTTGCCTGCGCTGCGGCGTCCTGCTGCTGCTGTCCGCCCGCCTGCACCTGGCGTATGGCGGCATGCAGTTGGTCCATTTCCACGGCGGCCTCGGAAGCATATCGGGCCTGCTGCTCGCTTCCGGTTGCCATCTCCTGGCTTGCGGTGGCGGATTGGTCGGCGGCAGCGGCGACCTCTTGCATGGAGCGTGCGATCTCTTCGCTTGCCTTTCCAGTTTGTTCGGAGGAGGCTGCGAGGTGGGTGCTGGTGGAGGCGACGCTGTTGGCGCTTTGGGTGACTTCTCCGATGAGACCCCGCAGGTTTACCACCATCGTGGAGAAAGCGATACCGAGTTTATCCTTTTCCGATTTCCGCTCGATGTTTCGCGTCAGATCGCCCGCCGCCATTGCGCTTGCAATTTCCGCCACCTCACTCTGGTAAGCGATAAGTGCCCGAAAAGCCTCCGCGACCTGTCCGACTTCGTCGTTTTGAACGAGCGTGACCTCCTGCTCGACATCGCCGATCGCCAGCGCTCGCGCCGACTTTGCCATACTTACCAGAGGACCGGCGATAAGGCGAGTGATGCACCATGCAATGCAGGCAAGCGCCGCGACCGCAATGGCCAGTATTCCAAGGATGGAACGGCGGGCGGCAGACGAAGCAGACTGCGATTCTTTGGAAAGGCGGTCTGCGGTCTTGCGATTGTAATCCAGGATTAGTTCCAGGCTGTTCGTGACGTTTACGAAAGCTTTATAAGAATCGCCGGCGATGTACGTCTGGCATGCCTTGACATCATGACGGTGGCTTAGATCCAGAAGATGGGCGTGCAACCCTAAATATTGTCCCCACTGAGTCTTCAACTGCTCGAAATTCGCACGGTCTTCAGGAGCATTAATAGATTTATCGTAACCGTCCAGGTCCTTCTGAACTTCCGCTTGCTTTTTGTCCATGAGACCTTCGACCAGGCGCCTCCCGTCGTCGGCGCTCTCCAACACATGCCGAAACTCGAACAGGCGAAACTGTTTGAAATCGTCGATCATTTTGGCTGCGTTCTGTAGGCCAGGTATGGGGTACGTAATAAGGTTCTCCGTGGCCCTGTCCATCCGACCCATACCGGAAAACGCCAGTCCACCTACCAGAAGCATCAGGGCGATGCTCAAGCCGAAGCCGATTCCCAACTTCACTGCGGTCTTCAGGTTTGCAAACCATTTCATTGTGCCACTCCCTTGTCGGTCCGATAATCGAATATTAAAAGCAATAACTTTGGTATGGAATGCTCTCAAAGCTGGTAGGGTTATCGGGCTAACAGGGAGAATTCTTTAGTATCATCTCGATAGGGCGGGGTAACTTGGCGAAAATAGCTTGGCTCTGATCTCGACACTCGACGAAATTGACGGTTTCGCCCCGAATTATCGAGAAGATACATTCTTTAGAATTCCGAGAATTTACTTTGCATTGATTTCAAATGATAAGACATTCCTGTCTGTTTTTCCGACTTTCGTGTCAAAATGCCATATTACCCTTCCCAGGCAGTCTGGATTTTACCGGCGGTCTGGTCTCAAAAGAAGGCTGGTCTCAAAAGAGGAGCCGTTTATGGAAGCCCCCCTTCCCGCCAATGAAGAAGCGCGAATCGCCGCTTTGCGTCAATACGGCATCCTGGATACGGCGCCCGAACAGGCGTTCGATGATTTTGCCCTTGTCGCCTCTTACATTTGTGAGGCTCCGATTGCCCTCGTCACTCTGGTAGACGAAACCCGACAATGGTTCAAAGCAAAGATAGGAACTGAAACGACTGAGACGCCGCGTGAATTTGCCTTTTGCGCACATGCGATCCTGGAAACGGAGGTCATGGTTGTTCCCGATGCCAGGGAAGATGCGCGTTTTGCGAACAATGCCCTTGTCACCGGCACCCCCCACATCCGTTTCTATGCTGGCGCCCCATTGATAACGCCTTCGGGGCACATCCTCGGTACTCTCTGCGTAACGGACCATGTTCCCCGCAACCTGACCGCCGAGCAGAAATATGGGTTGGAAGCCCTGAGCCGTCAGGTAGTGGCCCAGTTGGAATTACGCCGCATCCGGGCCGAGCAATCACGGAACCTCAATACGCTCTTACAGGCGGAGCAA
>JBBRKX010000172.1:0-8179 GCA_038231675.1 Chthonomonadales bacterium
CAGGCTGCCGAAGTTACTGGACGAGCGCACGATGCCCCGCCCGAAGTGATATTGCCAGATACGGTTCACCATCACGCGCGCCGTCATCGGGTTGTTGTTGCTTGCAATCCAGTTCGCCAGCGCCAGACGTCGCCCGCTCGATCTGGCGTCCGGACCGGGAGGCGCGATGATAGGCTTCGGCGGAGCCAGAACGGAAAGGAAGGCCGGCTCGACTATGTCCCCAGGGACATGGGGATTGCCGCGCATCATGACGGTGGTCGGCGGCGGCATGGGGCCGCGCTCCGTCACGCAGAGCGCCAATGTCAACCCCGGCGGGGGATTCTTCTTGAGGGTATCGATCTGTTTGCTTAGCGCGACATACTCTTGAACCTGTGCGTCGGTTACAGCGGCTGGGACATATTTCTTGAGCAGCGAGGCACGCTTGCCTTCGTCCCGAAACTCCTCTTTGTCCACGTTCGACAAATGAGGTGTGACAAGGTCCTCTAGCGCCGTTCGGCTTGCCACCAGCGGAGCCAACTTTTGTTTGTAGGCCGCATCCACGGCCTGAAATTGACGGCGCTCCGCTTCCGAGGCGATCGGCCGCAGAGAGTTATCCGCCACGGTTCCGCCCCCGCCTCCGAACCGCGTGACCCCCTGGAAGAACGAGAGCATCCGGTAGTAATCTTTTTGTGGAATCGGGTCCAGTTTATGATCGTGGCAGCGGGCGCAGTTCACGGTCAGGCCGAGAAATACCTGTCCCGTGGTCGCAAGGATATCGTCCAGCTCATCATAGCGGGCCTGTTCCGGATCCGACGGCTCATCATCCCAGGTTCCCAGCCGGTAATATCCCGTTGCCGTAAGCGATTCCGACGTTACAGTAGGGAACTCATCGCCCGCCAACTGTTCGCGGATAAACTGATCATACGGCTTGTCCTCATTGAAGGCCTGAAGGACATAATCGCGGTAGCGCCACACGTTGGGCTTGGCGTCGTCGCGCTCGAAGCTATTGGTCTCCGCGTAGCGCACAAGGTCCAGCCAGTGACGGCCCCAACGCTCTCCATAATGCGGAGAAGCCAGCAGTCGATCCACAACCTTTTCGTACGCGTTCGGCGACTTGTCGGCAAGAAAAGCCTGTATTTCTCGCGGGGTAGGCGGCAATCCGGTCAAATCATAGGTCGCGCGGCGCAGCAGAGTCGTCTTAGTGGCCTCGCTCCGAGGGGAAAGTCTGGCGGCCTCCAGCTTGTGGAGGACAAAGGCATCGATCGGGTTCCGCACCCACGGAGCACGCTTGACGGCGGGTATGCCGCGATGTTTGACCGGCTGGAAGGACCAGAAGCGCATCGTTTGCGCATTGACAGGAGGCGGAATCATATGGACCGGCGCTTTGACCGGGGACCGCTCGCCTGGTGTCCAGGGGAGGCCCATGGCCACCCAGCGCGTGAGAATTTCGATCTGCGAAGGCGGGAGCTTTCCAGTCGGCGGCATCTGACGCCCCTGGTAGCGTATCGCTTTCACGAGAAGACTGTCTCCGGGAGCCGCAAGCGCGACCGCCGATCCCGAATTTCCGCCCCCCAGGATTCCGGATCGGCTGGATAGGCTCAGTCCGCCGCTCGGGCTCGTTCCGCCATGGCAAGACAGACAGCTGGCCTTCAAAATCGGCCTCACCTGCGTCTCGAAAAACGTGATCTGCTCGGCGGTGGGAGCAGCGATCGCCTTTTTATCGGAGGAAGCAGGAGCCTGTGCCAACGAAACGGTCGAACTCGCCCAAACGCAGGCGATCGCCAATGCAACGCCCAGTTTCCAACCCGGAAGTTTTGCCACTATCGATCTCCCGAACCACCCAAAAGTTTCGACGAACTCCCCATGTATCACTTTACCATCCGCCTGATTTTCCTTCATGGCGATGTGCAACGGTCATAAGATCCGGCGCCACCAGATCGGTCAAATGCTCGATAATCGCCGCCACCGCGCCCTGGCGTTTGCTGCCTTGCGCCTGTACCATCCGGCAGTCCGCGAAGGACGGGGGCAGCGCCCGCTTTTCCGTCTCTTCGATCAGGCAGGGAAACAGGGTGGGGTCGGCGCTGAAGAGCTTTCCGTGAAGGAACAACGTGGAGGGATTGAAGAGATTGATCACGGCCGCCACGCCGATCGAGAGATAGCGGCATGTGCGCCGCAGTTCTTCTCGGGCGTCCAGTTTGCCAAGCACAATGTGTTCGATCACCTCATCGATGGTCAGCTTACGGCCCAGCCTCTGGGACACCATCCAGGTAAAGCCGGCATCGCTCGCCACCGTTTCCAGGCAGCCATGGTTACCGCACCCACAGAGGCGTCCATCGATCTCTACCGTAATGTGGCCGATTTCGCCCGCCAGACCGCTATGCCCGGTGAGCAACTGGCCACCACTCATTACGCCCAGTCCCACTCCCGTGGAGACATCCAGCATCGCGAAGTCGTCCAGATTGCGCGCATTGCCAAAACGGCGCTCCGCCAGGCACAGCGCGTGCGATTCCTGTATCGTGACGCATTCGATCCCAAGGCGCTCCGAAAGGTCGCGGCTGGGCGAATGCTGGTTTGTGACGGGCACATTCGGGGATAAGATGCCCCTGTGTTTACGAAAATCGATAAGGCCCGGCATGCTGATCGCCATCCCCAGAGTGGTGATGCCCGGGCTGTTCATCATGGCTGTCGCGCCTTCGGCCGCGCGGGCAATCAGATCCGCATAAACCGCGGGTGTCGCAAATTGGAGTGGGGTTTTGTCGTGCAGCTTACCGTCAAGGCCGGCGGAAACGAGGCGACACTGGTCGGCATCGATCACAAGTCCGAGTACCTGAGAGGATTCAGACGCCAGTCCGACCCGCTTCGCCGGGCGTCCACGCGCTAATTCGGTCGCGTCCGTTTCTTCCAGAAACCCCGCTCTCAAAAGCGACTCCACCGCGCGCGACGCGGTAGGGGCGCTGATTCCGGAGTGCCGCGCGACCTCGGCCCGAGAAAGGGGACCCTGCGCCTGAATAGTCCGGAGCACCTGTCGTTCGTTGATCTTGCTCAGGAGCGCCGGCTGTACGACCGATAAATGGGGAGATAGCAACGTTTTGTCCGGCCTGGCATTTTTGCCATATCGGGATTGCCCGAGCTTGATCATGATGTCTCATATTAACCTGAGAACTTGAATTTGTCAAGGTTCTTTATTAAAGAACCTTGCATAATTTTTTAGAGAACTTTCTTGTTGCGTTGTGGTTGGATGGGTTGTAGAAATGGAAGGGGCTTCGATCCAAATTGATTCGAACACCGGAGTCATCCCGAATCCTGGATGACTCCGGTGTCCACGTTCTGGCTAGATCGTCCAGGGCTCGCGCCGAGCGCGGTCCAGGAACCGGTTGGCCTGTTCGTCGTTCGGGAACTCCTCTTTGATGGGATCCCACTGGACAGGGCGGTTCAATTCGTAAACGATGTTGCCCAGATGACAGATGGTCGCGGTGCGATGTGCGCGTTCGATGTCTCGGAACGGCTTCTGTCTGGTCCGGACGCATTCGATGAAGTCGCCATAAATGTCGCCTCTGCCACGGTACTGCGGGATAGGGCGCGCCGCGATCGGATGGTTGTCGCCCACCACATCCACATCGCCCCTGCCGGGCGAATGGTACAGCAGCATTCCATCGGCAAACCGATAGGTGAGGTACTTGTGATCCTTGCCGTCCGGCGGAATCACCTCTACCGGGCCCTGCTCCATCTTATTCACCGCGAACATGGCGCCCCCAAACTTGTGCGCGCCCCAGTCCGTCATGCCGCCGCCGGAATATTCACGCCACGACCGCCAGCTTGTGCCGTCGATGTTGTAAGAGCCGCTGATGCGATACGGATGATAGGGCGCCCAGGGAGCCGGTCCGAGCCATCGATCCCAATCGACGCCGTCCGGCACGGGCTCGCCCGGGAGATAACAGGGCTTCGAGGGACCCCCGCAGTTCACATAAACCTCTTTGGGCGTGCCGATTTTCCCGCTCCAGCATGCGCGGACGGTATCCATATAGTCGGCATGCACGCGCTGGCTGCCGCCCGACATCACGCGATTGAACTGTCGTGCGGCCTGCACCATGGCGCGCCCTTCATGGATTGTGAGCGATTCCGGCTTTTGGCAGTAGACGTCTTTACCCGCGCGGCAGGCCGCGATGGCGACGACCGCATGCCAGTGGTCGGGGGTGGCGATATGAACGGCGTCGATGTCCGGGCGCGCCAGGAGCTCTCGGAAATCGTTGTACGTGGCGCAATCTTTGTTCCCGTTGTGTCCGTCGATCCGGTTCTTGGCTTCGTCGCGACGCTCCTTCTTCACATCGCTCATGGCCACGTACTGAACCTGATCGTGTCCCAGGTACGAACTCTGGTCGCCGCTGCCCTGATTCCCTATGCCAATGCCGCCCATGACGATGCGCTCGCTTGGGGCCGCACGACCGGCTTTGCCCAGAGCGGAGGCCGGGACGAAGTAAGGAAAGCCGACTACGGCGGCGGCCGACGCTTTCAGCAACTGGCGTCTGCTGACCGAATTGGAAGACTGCTTGGCGGTCGAGGAAGACTTTTGTGTTTTGGTTCTCACCTTGATTACTCCTATGATGCAATTGGCGATACGTTTACTTGATTTTGTCCAGTGCGGCTTTCGCTTTGTTGCGAAGGTCGTTGTCCGTGGCCGTGTCCGCAACGCGTTTCAAGGCGTCCTTCGCGACGTCCGGCTGGCTGCCGGCCAGGGATTCGGCGATCTTCTCGTAGGCGAGGAACGCCTCCTGTTTCACGTCGGCATTGTCCAGATAGGATGCGGCCACTTTCAAGGCGCCCGTACTGGAAACGTTCGCGAGGCCGCCGAGCGCCTGACGCTTTTCGTCCGGACGTTCGGCCAATTCGATGGCGTCCTGGTAGGCCTGGACTTGCGTCTCTTGTTTTTGTCCCGAGTTCGGGATCATTCTGATGTAGCCTTGCAACGCTACTATGCGGTTATTGCTGTCTTTATCGTCCTTGGCGGCGGTCCGCAAGTCCCCCATGGGCGCGGTAGTGGACCAGGCGGCAAGTCCACGGATAGCCGCCTTACGTACCGGGCCATCGTCAGCGAGCGCGGCCACCACTCCATGCAACGCTCTATCGCCGCCAAGCGCGGAGAGCACGGTGATCAGGCGGGCCTTCACCTCCGGCGTTGCCCCGGCATACGCCTGAAGGATGGGCGCGGTGCGCGCCGATTCATCGGGAATGCGGAGACCGATGGCCGACATGGCGTTCCCGATGGCCTCGCGCTCCGAGTCATCCCTTGCCGTACGAATCGCTGCCGAGAGCCGTTGCAGATCCTGTTCGGTGCCCAGTTCGGAAAGGGCGTCCAGTCCCGCCTGACGTACTTGAGGGTCCGTATCCATGGTCGCTTTGCGGATAGAGGGAAGCGCCGAGACCTCATTGCGCTTTACCAGAATGCCCATTATTGCGGCACGAGTCGCGGAATCGCCCCCATCCGCACTTAGTACGATGGCCTGTTCCACCCCAGCACCATGCAGAGCAACCAGTGATTTTATCGCATCATCGTGGATCGCCGGATCTCGTAGAGCCACCGCCAGGGTCGGCACACTCACCGCGCCTCCCAACTGGCCCAGCGCTTGCACCGCAGCCAGGCGGATGGTTGGATCGGGATCCGTCGCCAGTTTATCGACACTGGCCGTCAGGCCCACGGCGTCCCCTCGCGCCGCAAGCGCGCTCAACAGCATCGGTTTACTGTCGGCTGGAACTCGGGGAAGCTGCTGCGCGAATGCCACGGTCGCGGCATGGCCCGGCACCATGATCACGGAAGAGACGGCGGCGCGCTTCATAATGCCGTCCGGTGATCCCAGGGCCTGGAGAATCATCGGAACGGATTTCTCTTTATCCATCTGAGCGTACGCGCCCAACGCCCCGGCGCGCACCGCTAGAGGATAGTCGCCTTTCAGCAATGTACGCAGCATTTTATCCGCGTGTTGCTTATCCCCCGTCGCCGTCAGGCCTTCGGCGGTGCGCAGATAGGCCAGCGCCCAGGCCCCTTTGAGGGGATCCGTCGGCTTTACCCGGTCCAGGGCGCCGGCTGCGGGTGCGCCCCCGATCTTCCCGATCGCGTTGAGCGCGGATCGTCCGGTTAATTCGTCAGGGCTAGCGACGAGCGCCGCGATGGGTTTCAGGCTCACGGTGTCGCGGCGGTCTCCCAGCGAGTTGATGATTCCGATCTGGACCGCGCCCTGGGTTTGCCCCAGGGCCTGTCGGAACGCTTCGTCGACCGGAGGCGTGCGCATGGGCAGCAACACATACCGAGCCATATGCGAAAGCTGCTCGTCGATCAGAAGCTTGGTCACCGACGGGACGCATTTTGAAGAGCCGACGAGGCGGAGCATCTGCAAAGCAAACTGTTTGCCTGGTTTGGTGGCGTCCGGCGCATCGAGGATCGCAAGGAGATGATCCTCGAAAGCCGAATACTGATCCGGCTTCGCGGCTTCGATGTCCCTCTCGATTGCCGTCATTTCCGGTATGGCCGTCCCGAAATCTCGCTTCATTACGGTGGCGTAGGGATCGGCGGCAGGTTCCTGTGCCGTCGCAGTCGGAGACACCGACGCGAGCGCAAGCCCAGCTAAAAGTGCAAACTTAAATTTCATAAGACTTCAGTCCTTTGTACTTCGTGTAAATAAATGATACCGCCCTGGAATTGGATGGCGGAAACAATGTGGAGGTGATTTATGCAGAGCGCGGACGAATTCCTGCGCGCATGCCGGCCTCACCGTCGCCAATCTGCCTGATCCACAGCTTCCCATGACAAATAGGAAAGTCGTTTAACTGTTCATGCTATACTATGCGAGCAACCTGGTAGTTCACCAGACGGCATTATCCTAGTTTTTCGCAGCAACTTGCTTTATGATTCAGGGAGAAAAAAGATGCACATTGGAAAGCGTTCTACGGCCGAATTTATCGGCACCTTTTGGCTGGTATTTGGCGGCTGTGGCAGCGCCGTGCTTGCGGCAGCTTTTCCCAAGGCAGGTCTCGGAAATTTAGGGATCGGTTTCGTGGGAGTCGCTCTAGCTTTTGGTCTGACGGTGCTTACAATGGCCTACGCCATTGGCCATATCTCAGGCTGCCATCTGAACCCGGCGGTCTCCATCGGGCTCTGGGCGGGGAGACGTTTCCCCGCTTCCGACCTCCTTCCCTACATTCTCTCTCAGGTTTGTGGCGGGATCGCCGGGGCGGGAGCGCTCTACCTCATCGCCAGCGGGAAGGCGGGATTCAGCCTCGCGGATGGGTTCGCGGCGAACGGCTACGGCGAACACTCGCCTGGCGGCTACACACTTTTGGCGGGACTGATTGCCGAAGTCGTACTGACATTCATGTTCCTCCTCATCATACTAGGTTCTACCGACGGCCGGGCTCCCAAAGGCTTCGCGCCGATCGCCATCGGGTTGGGTCTCACGCTTATCCACCTTATCGGAATCCCCGTTACTAACCTTTCGGTCAACCCGGCCCGCAGTACCGGACCGGCCGTCTTTGTCGGAGGGTGGGCCTTGTCACAGTTATGGCTCTTCTGGTTGGCGCCCATTGTTGGTGCGGCACTGGCAGGGGTAGCCTATCATGCCCTCGCCGGCGAGGGCAAAGCGGAAGAACCCATTGTGGGAGATTGAACGCAGGAAGATTGGCGCAGCCATTCCCGCGCTAGTCTTCCAGGCAGAATCGTGAAATCCAGATTTACACCAGTCTGCGATACCCCGTCCGACGGAGCAAGCTTCCGTCTTTCGGCGCGAGCACACCGCGGATCGGTGGATGCCCGGTATGTCCGCTCCATTGGATCAGCGATCCCTCTTCACTGCGTTGTGCGGTCAAACAACTCCAGCTTTTCCAGCGCCGCCAGATCGTACCGCAGATGCATCGTCCTCTTCGGGTTCCTATACAAGCGCATAATGTCTTAGGGTTCGTAAAAGTTTAATCGTCCGACTTTGCATATCGATGTCACGTTGAGAACGGATGCGACAGGCGGTTAAAACCGCGTCTACAACGACCGAAATTCTGCCTTCGCAGAATACATCTGCTTGCGTACCCCCAGCAATAGTAGCATCGTGAAATGCAACGTTTTGGGCGACTCCATGCGTTGTGGGTCCGTCGCTTGTCACCAATCGCTAGTGCGCGCAGGCGCACAAGCGGCCTTTCCAGATGCGGTTTTAACCGCCGG
>JBBRKX010000173.1:0-8173 GCA_038231675.1 Chthonomonadales bacterium
CTGGATGCGAAGGGCGCTTCGTCTTGCGGTAAAGGGCTTTACGCCACCGAATCCCATGGTCGGCTGTGTCATTATCCGCGACGGAGTGCTCGTTGGAGAGGGGTTTCATGTGGCGGCGGGGCGTCTTCACGCGGAAGCGGCAGCGTTGCAGGCAGCAGGCGCCAGAGCGGAAAATGCGACTGTCTACGTGACGCTCGAACCATGCAGCCATTGGGGACGCACTCCGCCGTGCGCCGACGCTCTGGTGGCGGCAAAGGTGCGTCGCGTCGTCGCCGCCACCCTCGACGACAACCCCAGCGTGAGCGGGCGGGGAGTCGAGAAGCTGCATGCCGCCGGGATTAGGGTTGATGTAGGGATCCTTGAAGCAGAAGCGAGGGCCGTAAATGAAGCGTTTTTCCATTTTCAGCGTACGCGGATGCCGTTCGTCACCCTGAAAGCCGCCATGACCATGGATGGAAAGATCGCCACCTTCGCCGGAGACTCTCGCTGGATTACAGGTGCAGTGTCCCGTGAGCATGTTCATCTTCTGCGTGCACGGAGCGCTGCCGTCATGGCGGGAATTGGCACGGTGCTATCGGATGACCCTCAATTGACGGCGCGCTTGTCTCCCAGGCGAAAGACCTTACCGGAACATCAACCCCTTCGCATCATCGTCGACAGCAGACTTCGGCTGCCTCCCACGGCCATGGCGGTTCGGCTTGCTCGAGAAAACGGTTTTCCACTGCTGGTGGCGACTACGGTGGACGCCGCAAAAGCAAACGAGCGGGTGCTTGCCGGGGACGGGGTCGAAGTACTGCGTCTTCCCTCCAATCCGACGGGGCATGTGGCTCTCGAAAGTCTTATGACTGAGCTTTCTCAACGCGAGATCATCAGCGTATTCGTCGAGGGGGGGGGCGAGCTGAACGCCGGCCTTCTCGAAGCCCACCTTGTTCATAAGGTGCTTTTCTTTTATGCGCCAAAGATCGTTGGGGGCCGTGCCGCGCCGACGTCGGTGGAAGGAGAGGGAAGAGCCAGAATGCAGGAGGCTCTGAAACTCCATATCCAAAAAATACATCGCTTCGGTGATGACATTGCGATCGAGGCGATCCTGCAAACCGCAGGTGCAGAGAGCGTTGCCGTCTAAAAGTGGATAGACACGCCATCGAAAGCCAGTGCACTTCCAGGGTATACCGGGAACGTGAAGCATGGCCGAAGCGTAGAGTGAAAGCGAAGGTTCTTGTGTGGCGACACGCCGGGATAAATTAGAATGCGTGGGTCCCGATAGGTAAATGGGAAGAAGTTATGTTCACTGGTCTGGTTGAAGAGTGCGGCATCGTTGTAGATCTCAAGCAAGAGGGGCATGCGGCGGATCTTATCGTGGAAGTCTCACTCGTGCATCAAGACGCGCGCGTTGGAGACAGCATCGCCGTCAATGGCTGCTGTCTGACCATTACGCGGATCGATGGAACGCAACTCGCTTTTGAAGCGGTGCCCGAGACACTGGAGCGAACCAATCTGGGGGGATTGCGAAAAGGCGACCGCGTCAATCTGGAACGATCGCTTGCCGTGGGAGGCCGCCTGGGCGGGCACTTTGTGCAAGGGCACATCGATGGGGTCGGAACGATCCGTGCAATGCGCACGGTGGAAAATGCGGTCGTCATCGACGTGGAAGCACCGGGGGAACTTCATCGTTACCTCGTGGAAAAAGGATCTGTTACCGTGGATGGGGTCAGCCTGACGATCGCCGTCATAACGGAAAAGGGCTTTTCCGTCTGGACAATACCGCATACGCGCGAGGTAACCACATTGGGTGCTAAAAGTGTGGGCGATTCCGTGAACCTCGAATGTGACCTCTTGGGAAAGTATGTGGAGCGTCTGCTCGATAGGGCGCCCGCATCAGCCCAAACAGGAAAATGATACTGTAGTTGTGTTGCGGGTGGCTGGATAATTGTTTGCGTGTATTGCGCATATCGAGAGCCCCGCGACGACCTGGCGATTGCGTATCATCTAAGGAATGCCGAACTATGTTTTTTCTCCGGAGAAGTGTCCGGCACAAGAATGTCGACACTTTCATCTTTGCTTTGATTGCCATGATGTCGCTGACCGCCTCTTTTGCGCAAGGCACGGCGCGGACGCAGAAGCGACCGCTTTCCTTTATGGGCCCGCTGAAGCCGGACGCAAACCTGCCTAGAATCGATGTTGCGCTTTCCCGGCCCGTTTATATCGTGCAATTGGACTCGAAAACCGGCGCGCCGAAGATGCCGACCGATGTCATTGCGTTGGCTCGGCCGCTTGCATGGCCCCTCTTGACAATGCCACCGGCTACATTTACGTGGCAGGTCTTTCTGGATTGGAATTGCGCCGCGTATCCAACGCGCCATTCGATCTGTTCGCGAACGTTCACGCAGGCCAGCCCATTTCGAATCGATTTCGGCAAGGAAGTACGTGGCGGCACCCTTACGGTGGTGGCGAGCACCCAATGGAACGGGCATGAGATCCGTGGTCAAGCTCAGGCGCAGGTCATTGGCGAGAATCCATCGCGCGCCATGGTTCTTGGCGCCTTTCCCCGCTCCCGATTCGGACTGATCGCTTCCAAGATCGGAACAGCGGAAAGTGGCCTGAAGCAATTCGGAAGCGATGGGCTGCCCTCATTATCGCGGACGAATGACGTCGGGTTGATGCAGATCAACGCACCTTCCGGCGCCATAACCTCCGCAGATCAGGTCTGGGATTGGCGAGCAAATTTACGTCAGGGCATAGAAATGCTGCAGGGCAAACGGCAGATCACGGTGCTTGCCTCCCGTCACGCCGTCAGCTCCCGTAGGGAGATAGATACAACCGACCCGAATTTTGAAACGCTCGCCTACTTAAACTGCGCTCGGCTGATACTGGGACTTTCTCCGCTGACTATTCCCAGTATGCCGGAACTTTCAGAAAAACCAGGTTCCGGGGTTATTCCTGGAGACCCGGATCCCGACCGGCTTGCTTTGAGTCAGATCGAGCGTGAGGCCATTCGTCGTTACAACGGTGGCCGGGAATATTTTTATCGCCTTGTGCCTGATCCCCTGACGCTCGACATCGTTCCGGTGGGATGGCAAGTCGATTCGACCCGAGGGGGGGTCCGGGCAAAGTCCGGTGATCCTGACTACGTCCGTCATGTACTCAACGCCCGTAGCGGTTTCAAGCTGCCCGAGCCCACGAAGCTGCTAAAAAAAGGCCATAGGCGCCGACGTCACCATCGCGCGCGGTGAGGCGCATTTCCTTTCCGGCCTTCCTTTCCAATCTTCCTTTCCGACCTGGAAAGGAAGATTGGAAAGGGTCGAGTTTGCCCCGGAGGTTTGTCTCGTGCAGCATCTGGATCCGTCCCTCGAATCGCTTGCCTCCCTTGAAACCGAGCAGCGTAATCCCCGCACCATGCATCTCGACGCTCTTGAGACGTCGGATTTGCTTACCCTGTTGCATTCGGAAAATGCCGGTGTTTGGAGTGCGGTAGCGGCCGCGTTGCCGGAGGTGACTGCGCTGGTCGAAGTGGTTGTGGACCGCTTGAAAAGGGGCGGCCGCCTATTTTATATCGGAGCGGGAACCAGCGGCAGGTTGGGAGTATTGGATGCCAGCGAGTGCCCTCCCACATTCGGCGTACCCGCCACTCTGGTGCAAGGCATTATTGCCGGTGGAGAACTGGCCCTGACGCTGTCGGTGGAGGGCGCCGAGGATGATCCCGCCTCTGGGGCAAATGATCTCATGGCACGGGGAGTAACGGACCTTGATGTTGTGGTAGGTATTGCGGCGAGTGGCCGAACTCCCTATGTCCTCGGCGCTCTGCAGGCCGCCCAGGGGATTGGAGCCGCCACCGCGATCGTTGTGAACGGATCCAGGCCGATGCTCGCCGAGGCGGCGGATATCGTTATTTGCGCGGTAACCGGTCCGGAGGCTTTGACGGGGTCGACCCGGCTCAATGCGGGAACTGCTCAAAAATTGATCCTCAATTTGGTCACCACGGCCAGTATGATTCGGCTCGGTAAAACGTATAGTAATCTGATGGTCGACGTGCGCGCCACCAATGCAAAGCTCAAAGATCGTGCGGCAAGAATCGTCATGGCCGCGTCCTCCGTCGACCGTGAAACTGCCGAATATGCCCTTGAGGCCGCGGAAGGCCACGTAAAGACGGCCATTGTGATGCTCGCGGGAAATATTACTCGCATTGAGGCTGAGGCGCGCCTACAGGCATCTCAAGGGTGGGTGTACACGGCTTTACTCCATACAAAGGGGGACATCACGCGTGAACCCGGACATTATCGCCAAGGTCGCTGAGCGCAAAATTCAAGAGGCTATCGAAGAAGGCAAGTTCGATGATCTGCCGGGCAAAGGCAAGCCCATCGAATTCGACGATGACCCGATGACACCATCGCATCTTCGCATGGCGAATAAGATTTTGAAGAATGCCGGTGTGCTTCCCGATTGGATGCAGGTAAGAAAAGAGATCATTGCGGAACGTGAGGAGGCAATTCGGCTTCGCCCCCGTCTTATCCGGGATGGGGAGGCGCGCGCAAAGCACCTGTCCGGCGACGCCGTGCGAAGCGAGGGTAAAGACCATCGGATCGGCATCCAGGAGACCGCCCGAGACAGGTATCAAACCACGGGAAAGGGTGGGGTGCTTCCTCTCTGGGCCAGGGCGACGAAACTATTTGGCTCCGTCGGTCGCACGGAGTCGGGGACGATCGGCGAGACGGAAGGGGAAGACATCGGACGGTCGAATGTGTCGGATCCTTCCCAATGATCGGGTTAAAGTTCCAGAGCGTTTGTGACGATTTCGGCCTTTCGGTTCCCATATATCAAGCGCCGACCGGCAGCATCGCCGGGCCTGAGCTCGCTGCAGCCGTCTCGAAAGCGGGCGCGATGGGAGCCATGGCGCTCACCTGGACCGAACCGGAGACGGCGGCAGCTTCCATTCGAGAGGTACGCCGCGCTACCTCAAACCCTTTTATGGTGAACTTCGCTCTGGCCTTTCCACCAAAAGCCCTTCCGGCTGCTCTGGATGCCGGGGCGCCTTTCGTAACCTTTTCCTGGGGCGATCCCTCGCCTTATATGGCTAGGGTATATCAAGCGGGGGCAAAAGTCGGCATTCAGGTGACAAATGTCGCCGGAGTCCGGCGGGCTATCGATCAGGGTGCTCATTTTTTGATCTGTCAGGGAATCGAAGCGGGCGGGCATGTACAGTCGAACACGCCATTGGCGGAGATCCTTGCCGCCGTGGTCGAAGCGGCGCATGGGGTTCCGGTCATCGCCGCGGGCGGCATCAGCGGCGGGGCCGGTATCGCGGGCGCGCTAAATATGGGCGCCTCGGGCGCGATGCTTGGGACTCGTTTCGTAGCTTCCCGGGAAAGTCGGGCGCATGTTGAATACAAGCAGAGACTGGTTGAAGCCGGGCATCAGGGCACCGCTCTTACGGTCTGTTTCGAAGGGGGATGGCCTTATGCCGCGCACCGTGTGCTCCGCAACCCGACGCTGGAAGTCTGGGAGGAGCTGGGCAGCCCTCCCGTGGGGCGGAGACCCGGTGAAGGCGATATCGTCGGCTGGTCCGCGACCGGCGAATCTATCTATCGCTACGAGGATACCGCGCCCCGCGCCGGTATGACGGGCAACGTGCTGGATATGTGTCTGTACGCGGGACAGGGCGTGGGTGGGATAGGAGATATCCCGGCGGCGGCGGACCTCGTTCGGCGGCTCTGGCTGGAATGTGAACCGTGCCTTTCGCAGGGTTAGCTCCGCTCGCGAGCGTTGAGGTAACGTTCGAGTGCAAGCGTATAGTGCGTTGACGCGGTCATTCTCGTATAGTGTATTCTACGTTCCCGCGCTACGTTTTCCAGCGTGCTCAGCCATTTCCGCAACTCGGTTCGATACGCCGCTCGCAGCCTGCCGGCATCCGCATCCAGTACTTCTGAGCCTTCGGCATCTCGGTAACGGGTTGGACCTTCGCCCGGCAGGCCCACCTCATCCTCGGTGAGAACATGGAACAGAACGACCTGCCAACCCTGATGGGCAAACAGCCCAAGCGAACGAAAAAACGGCTCAGTGTCCTCCAGCAGGTCGGTTATCACCACCAACAGGCCACGCCGTCCAGCGAGCGAAAAAAGATTTTTTAATACCTCCGACAACGCCGTGGCGCCATCCGGCGTGACTCGATCCAGTCGGTGGAGCATTCCTTTGAGATGCATCATGGCGCCGCCTGGAGGCACATACAGGTCCAGGTTCGATGCGCCCAAGGCAAGGCTCGCTTTATCACCCTGCCGGATCATAAGATAACACAACGCCGCCGCGAGATGCGCGCCATATTCGAATTTCGACAGCGCTTCGGTAGAGGCGGGGAGAGCGGCGTTGTCGAGTGAGCGTGATCGTAGCCAGGATGGCCAGGAAAATTGTCTCGGCCTTATAGGCGCTATTCCACGGAACCCCATGGACCGGCTGGTGTCGAGTAAGACATGGCAGCGCATGTCGGTTTCTTTACGGAACAGCTTGACGTAATCACGATCTGTACGCGCATAGGCGCGCCAGTCGAGGGATCGGAAGTCGTCCCCGGGCGAATAAGGCCGATAATCCGCGAATTCCGCGCTCGCATCGTGCGCGGCGGAACGGTGGCGGCCGGAATAGAAGCCCTCCACGATCCGTTGCGCCGCGACGTGAAAGTTCTCAAAACGTTGGAGCTCTTCCGGATGAAGATAGCGGGACCGTGCCTGGGGCGCTGAAACGTCCGGCCACTTCCCGGGATCGCCGTTATTTGCCATACGCCGGCTCCCGCGCACTTTTGAGAAGTTCCTGAACGATCTGATCCTGCGTCACCCCATCCGCGATCGCGGCATAGTTGCGGATGATCCGATGATTCAATACGGATACAGCCACGGCGCGGACATCGTTTACGGTGGGGACAGGTTTGCCGGAAAGAAGCGCATTGGCCTTTGCACCCAGGACAAGATATTGGGAAGCTCTCGGCCCCGCGCCCCATTCCACGTACTTCTTAATGAACGTGGGGGCGTCCGGATCCGTCGGTCGGGAAGACCGCGCGAGGCTGACGGCAAAGGAAAGGACATGCGGCGAAGCGGGAACATGCCGGACAAGACTCTGCAGTGCGATGAGCTCTGCTTTCGTGAAGATCGGAACAATATCGTCCCCGGCATCCCGTGTTGTCTCCGCGACGATTTTCACTTCCTCTTCCCGCGTCGGATAGCCAAGATTGAGGCTGAACATAAATCGATCCAACTGGGCTTCCGGAAGAGGATACGTTCCCTCCTGCTCAATCGGATTCTGTGTGGCGACCACAAAGAAAGGCGCTTCGAGCGGCAGGGTCCGCCCCGCTATGGTCACACTGGTCTCCTGCATCGCTTCCAGGAGCGCCGCCTGCGTTTTGGGTGGGGTACGGTTGATCTCATCGGCGAGAACGACGTTTGCAAAGATGGGGCCGGGGACGAAACGCATGTGGCGCGCTCCGGTGGTGGGGTCCGTTTCCAGTATTTCGGTGCCCAGGATATCGGAAGGCATCAGGTCCGGCGTAAACTGGATCCGATGAAAATCCCAGGAAAGCGTGCGCGCAAGGGTGCGGACAAGCAACGTCTTGGCGAGACCGGGAACGCCGATCAGCAGGCAGTGTCCCCGTGCAAAGAGGGCGATGAGCAGATTCCGCACGGTCTCGTCCTGTCCGACGATCACCTTTCGAATCTCCGTCGTCAGCCGCTCGCTACGCTCCTGGAGATACTCTGCATCGATCTGCTGCGTGTCCACGGCATCAGGCCGCATAAATTCTCCTTGGGTGGCCGTCAACAATGCAGTCTGATCGGCATCATCCTGCTCGCATTATACGTTGGCCTTAGCCGAACGTCAAGCCGGGGGAACGGCGGCACGCGTTAGACGATCGCGCACAGCCAGCCACTCTTCGTCCTCTGGAGGAAACTCTACGATGATCCGAGCAACCCCCGCCATGTCCATGGCATGCAGAGTCGCGTAAAGCGCCGAGGCGTATGCACTTGCGTTTGAAGGCATGGTGGCCACTATCAGATCCGGATGAGAGGGGGGCGTACCGAACGTCAGCCATCCGAGGCGCCCTTCTTGAGAAAGAAGCTCCAGAATACGTTCTGCGGCGTCGGAGCCCCGGATCTCCAGGGGCGCACGTGGAGAGTAGTGCCGAGCGAGCATGCCGGGCGAA
>JBBRKX010000174.1:0-8129 GCA_038231675.1 Chthonomonadales bacterium
GGCTTTATCGAATGCGACCGCCACAAATTCTCCGCAGGAGTATTTATTGCGCGGTGTGTAGTTGAAGTGGATGAATCGACAGAGGTGGTCGAGGATGATCACCGCCAGATCGATGTTGTCATACGCGTCTCCTACTTGCGTTTCCGCCCATGCGAGCGCGGCCGGTCCTTTCCCCTCCGGGGCATGAACCACCACGTAGTCCGCTTCCCGGCCCTGCAAGTTGCCCCGCACCACGCCGGGCGTGCGTGCTTCGACCGTCTGGTTGGCTCCCGCGTGGATCCCGGCATGATAAAAAGGCGAATTATTGAACCAGGTGATCAGGCGGTTAAGGCCCTTTGCATTGTGGAAGAGCAGGATATCACCGGGCTTGGGATCAGGAACGCTCGACGGTTTCTCAGGGCTTCTTTCGTCTTGCTTATCACGCTTCGAGGCGCGGCGATTTTGCATATAAAGCAAGCCCGCCGCGCCGAAGCAGACTCCGACAAGCAGCCACGCAGCCGTGCGAGCGGGGGGTGTTTTGGGGCGATGTGACAACGAAACTCTCCTGTTAGGCTTTGCAATTTATGTGCCGCAGCGGCAGATCATTTGTACTTTACGTGACCAAGACGCAACTAACCTCCTTGAGCTACAAAAACAGGATTCATGGTAACATTCCAGTAATGTATTTCATCTCGATGCGCGGCGCAAACCAGGACGTTCTGATTCAGGGAGGCGAAGTATGCCGAATCAATACCCGCTTTATGTCAATGGGAAGATGCACACTGTGCAGGCCGATCCCGAAACCAGTTTGCTCAGCGTGCTGCGTGAGGACCTGAACCTTACGGGCTCGAAGTACGGCTGCGGAGAAGGGCAATGCGGTGCGTGTACGGTGTTGCTCGACGGAAAGCCGACCCGATCGTGCATTACGCCGCTTGGATCGATCCTGAAGCAGAAGATCACGACGATAGAGGGACTGGAAAAAGAGGGCAGGCTCCATCCTATGCAGGAAGCATTCCTTGCGGAAGACGCGCTTCAATGCGGCTACTGCACTGCCGGAATGATTGTTTCCGCTGTCGGCTTGTTGAATCACAATGCTGCGCCTACCGAGCCGGAGATCGTAACCGCGATGCAAGGCAATCTCTGCCGTTGCGGCACCTATCGTCGCATAATCAAGGCGGTCCAGCGGGCAGCAGGCGTGCAGCGGAGGGCGGCGCGATGAGGCTGAAACAGTGCGATGAGCCATGGAATAGCAGTGCGCTAAATGATGCGGAGGCCAGAGGCAAGAAAGCGTTGACCGTGAACCGGCGTGATCTGTTCCGTATCCTTGGCGCGGGCCTCCTGATGCTGATTCCAGGGCTCGGAGCGGATGCGCAGGAAACGGGCCGCGGGGGAGGCGGCAGAAGGCGAGGAGCCGCGCCGACGCCGATCAGCGCCTGGCTGCATATCGCAAAGGACGGCCGGGTGACCGTGTATACCGGCAAGACGGAGGTGGGACAGAATATCCGGACGTCGCTCAGCCAGGCGGTCGCGGACGAACTGCATGTGCCTGTTGGCTCGATCGAAATGGTGATGGCGGATACGGATCTCACTCCCTACGACATGGGGACATTCGGCAGCAGGACCACGCCCACGATGGCGCCGCAACTCCGCAGCGCGGCCGCCGCCGCCCGCGAGGCGCTGATCGATCTTGCCGTCGCGCAGTGGCAGGTGGACCGCACTTTGCTCACGACCTCGGAAGGGTCCGTGCATCATGCGGCGACCCATCGCTCTCTCTCTTATGGAGCGCTCTGTCAGGGGCAGCAGCTCACGCAAATCATTGGCCCGGAAGTCGCTCTGACACCGACCGCCGGCTGGACGGTCGCGGGGACCTCCGTGCCCAAGGTCGACGGGCACGCTTTTGTGACGGGGCGACATGACTATGTGTCGGATATAAAGCGCGACGGCATGTTGTACGGACGCGTGCTCCGACCGACTGCGTTTGGGGCGGCACTGCAATCCGTCGACCTTTCTAAGGCGCAGGCGATGCCGGGCATCGTCGCGTTTCACGAGGGCGATTTTGTCGCGGTCGCGGCGCCGACGCGCCGCGATGCCGACAGGGCGCTTGCCGCGATCACCGCGGAATGGAAGACAACGCCGCAGTCCTCCGAGCACGAATTATTTCCGCTCTTGCATCCGGGCTACACTCCGCATTCCGCAAACGAGGACCCCGACGTTCGTTCGCCGGGCGCTTCGCCCACAGTGGATCGAAAAATGCATGCCATGTATACCGTGGCTTACATCGCTCATGCTCCGCTGGAACCGCGTGCGGCTGTGGCGGAATGGACAGGCGACCGTTTGACGATATGGACGGGAACGCAGCGGCCGTTCGGGGTCCGGACCGACCTCGCCCAGGCGCTGGGAGTGCCGGAAAACCGCGTGCGCGTGATCGTTCCCGATACGGGCTCCGGATACGGCGGCAAGCATACGGGCGAAGCGGCCATCGAGGCGGCGCGACTCGCGCGCGCGGCGGGCAAGCCCGTGAAGATCGTCTGGACTCGTGAAGAAGAGTTCACCTGGGCCTATTTTCGGCCGGCGGGCGTCATCGAGGTATCTGCAACCGCGAAAGCGGACGGCACACTCACGGAATGGGCCTTCGATAACTACGGTTCCGGTCCCTCCGGCATTCGCTCCCCTTACGATGTCCCGGGCCAGCGGGCCGATTATCATTCCGCTCCCTCTCCCCTGCGCCAGGGATCGTATCGCGGGCTTGCCGCCACAGCAAACCATTTCGCGCGCGAGTCCCATATGGATGACCTCGCGCACGCGTGCGGCATAGACCCGCTTGCATTTCGCCTGAAAAACTCGAAAGATGAGCGCCTCACCGCTGTCCTGCGGGCGGCGGCTCAAAAGTTCGGCTGGGACACGCGCAAAGCCGTGCCCGGCCGCGGCTTTGGAATCGCGGGCGGCACGGAGAAGGGAAGCTACGTGGCGACCTGCGCCGAGATCGGTTGGGACAAAGCGAGTGGCGAAGTTCGGGTGACACGCGCCGTCGTGGCTTTCGAATGTGGGGCCGTGGTGAATCCTGTTCACTTGCAGAATCAGGTGGAGGGCGCGACCATTATGGGCATTGGAGGCGCGCTGTTCGAAGCGATCCATTTCGAACAGGGGAAGATAACGAATCCTCATTTCGCCGCCTATCGGGTTCCGCGCTTCAGGGACGCTCCAGCCATCGAGGTTGTTCTTGTCGACCGAAAAGATCTGCCTTCCGCTGGAGCAGGGGAAACGCCTATTGTTGCGATCGCGCCCGCCATCGGAAACGCTATCTTCAATGCGACCGGCAGAAGACTGCGAAGCCTTCCCATGGCTCCACATGGGCTGCCGCCTGTATGAGTTGGACCTTTCCCGCTCTTCTGTGCTGCTTCATCGGGTTCGGCGGAGTGCGTTCATTTGTTGCTCGACGCAGGCGCGGACCTGAATACTCTCGATTGGGATGGCTCCACCGTACTCGCGCACGCAGGATCGCCCGCCGTTGTGCATACTCTGGTCGCGGCCGGATCCAGGCCTGAAGCATCTTCCGCAGATGAGGATGTGCTTGGTAAGGTGCTCCAGGGCGATGACTGTAATGGCAACCTGTGCGGCCCAGGACGCTTTGCCGTTGCGCAGGCTCTTCTTGACGCTGGTGCGCCGCTTGAATACACGCACGCGCATGGTTGGACACGGCTTTACATGGCTGCGTTCCGACAGCAGGCCGATGTGGTTGATTTTCTTCTCGCGCGGGGAGCGTCTTGTAAAAGTACAGATAGCGGTACGCCGCTGCATGGGATCTGTTGGCAGGGAGAGTATACAGATCCTGATATTAAAATTGCGTGCGAGCAGATTATACGTTCCCTCATCGCCGCCGGGGTACCTATTCGACGCGCGAGATAATCAGGGAAATACCGCTCTCCATATGGCGATGCATGGGGACTGGGACAACCCGATAGCGGTTCGCGTACTGCTGGAACTCGGCGCTGCGCCGGACCTGAGCAATGAGCATGGCCACACGCCCCTGCATTGGGGGTGTGTTTCTTGGATCCGGCAACTTTTTAGATTAGGACAATGAGTCCGCAGGTACGATAGCGAATAGAGCGGCAGCCCTTGCTTTTGGAGGCTGCCATGAAAAACGAGCCTGACCGCAAAGCCCTGATGGAACAGCGGAATTTGTGATTGTGGCCTTGCATGTGCAGCCTCTTACCGGGAGTGGAGAGTTCCGTTCGCGGCCCGATCCAGGTCGGCGGCGACCATCCGCTCGACGAGGTCGGGGAAGGGGACCTCGGGCTTCCAGTCCGAGACAGACTGTATTTTCGCTGCGGAGCCGATGAGGGTGTCTACTTCTGCCGGCCGGTAGAATTCGGGATTTACGCGCACCAGGACGCGGCCGGTCTTTCGGTCGACGCCGACCGTATTTTCCGCTTCGCCTCGCCATTCCACTGCATATCCCGCAGTTTGGGCCGCGATCTCCACGAAATTACGCACCGAGCGGGTGACGCCGGTGGCGAGCACGAAATCATTCGGAGTGGGAAGCTGGAGCATCGTCCACATTCCTCGCACGTAGTCGCCCGCAAATCCCCAATCCCGCTGGGCATCCAGGTTCCCCAGTTCCAGCACCTCTTGCTGACTGTGGCGCATGCGCGCGAGAGAGGCAGTGATCTTTCGGGTCACGAACTCCTGCCCGCGCAGGGGGGACTCATGATTGAAGAGAATGCCGGAGGTCGCGAACATAGCGTGCGCTTCGCGGTAATTGACCGTCATCCAGTGCGCGTAAAGTTTCGCGATCCCGTACGGGCTTCTGGGATAAAAAGGCGTTTGCTCCGTCTGAGGCGTTTCCCGCGCTTTGCCGAACATCTCGGAAGTCGATGCCTGATAGAAGCGCGCGTCCGGCTTGACGACCCGTATCGCTTCCAGCATGCGCGCCGCTCCGAGTGCGTCTACTTCGGTCGTGTAGATCGGCTGCTCGAAAGAAAGGGCGACAAAACTTTGTGCGGCAAGGTTGTAGACCTCGTCCGGCTTCACCTTCTCGATCACGCGGAGAATGTTGGAAAATTCGAGCAGATCCATGGCGACCATCTGGATGCGGTCCTGAATGCCGAGTTCCGCCAATCGCCACAGGTTGATGGAGGCGCTGCGCCGATACGCGCCGAAGACTTCGTACCCAAGGTCCAAAAGCAGGGCCGAAAGGTAGGCCCCGTCCTGGCCCGTGATGCCCGTGATCAAGGCTCTTTTACTCATCAATGCGTTCCTCAATGGCAGGGAATAGCGCTTTATCCGGCGGAATCCGCAAGATCCAGGAGACTGTCCGCGTAGCGGATAAGAAGGTCGCGATCCTTCAGGGGAGCAAGCCAGCGTTCGGGGATATTGGAAAGACCATATCGCGCCCCGGCCATTGCACCCGCCACCGCCCCTGCGGTATCCGCGTCTTCGCCTCGGTTCACCACCGAAAGCAATGCGGACTCGAACGAGTTTGTATGCAGGATTCCCCAGAGAGCGACCTCCATGGTATCCAGCACCCATCCCGTGGGAGGCGTGGTGTTCCGGGACTCCATGGCCTTGCTGATACGCGAAAGAAAATCCGGCGACGCCCCATGACAGGCTTCATATGCCGCTTGAACGGCATTTTCGACACTGTGCCCGGCCACAAGCCAGGTGATGGCGACATTCCAAAAAACGCAGGCAAATTCGCAGTCCGGATGCGCATGCGTGATGCGCGACAGCACGGGGGAGAGGGTCGCGACGAAGTCGGGATGACGGTAGAAAAAGAGAGCCAGAGGCGCGGACCGCATGAGAGATCCGTTGGGGGCGTTTTCCGGATTTTCCTCCTGGGCTTCCCGACTCGCCTGTTCCCACGATTCGCCTTGCTCGATCGATTTGAGCACCCGGCCCGTATGTACCCCGATATCCTTTGGGTCGGAACGCATCCATTGGACGAAGCGACGGGCGATATCGTCCGGATCGAATACTTTGCGTTCAAGCAGGCTTTCGAGGACACACAGGGTGAGCTGAGTGTCGTCCGTCCATTCGCCGGGCAAGAGCTGCTGCCATCCCCCACCGATCATATCGGTGACATAGTCCGCAGGTTCACGGGCCGGCTGAAACTCGAGCGGGCCTCCGAGCGCATCTCCGACCGCGATGCCTACGATCGTCCCGCGAAATCGGTCGCGCATCCGCTCCTCACCGGAAGTCTCTCCATGCACGGTCATTGTGCTGCTCCCGACTTCTCACCGACGTCGGTGACCGCGATGGCGCTTTTCGGCCTGGCCGCCGAGACGGATGGGAATGTGAGGACATTCATGCCCTGTCTATCGGTGGTAACGTATTTAATATCCGTGTCTCCCCGGCGTGGCCGCGTCGAATGGGGCGGCGCTTCATGCAGGCTCAAGGTTTAGAAATTCTTTCATCGCCTGGATCAGCTTTTTTCGGTCATCCGGGTCGGACATTTGAAGGCCATAATGGTTGATGTAAAGGACCTGCTGATTGACCCATTCGTTATAACATGCCGGGCAGATATTCTGAACAAGCCTTTCCCCCAGCTGTCCCCCCATGGGAGGGGAGGCCAGCGGCTCGGCCATTTTGCCGCAGCGAGCGCACGTAATCATCGCCATGGCGGCGTCTCCTTTTCGGTCCGGTCGGAATCCAACACGGCATGTTTCCCCTTATCACGGCGGCTTTCCTTCTCATGCAAAAGGAGAAACCCGCCTATAAGCGGAATGATCCCGCATCCTGACAGGAGGAGATCCGCATTGAAAGATCCGCGTTATAGCCGGCTTGCCCGGCTACTGGTACACTATTCTACCCGAGTTCGGCCGGGAGATAAGGTTCTGGTCGAAGCTTGCGACATTCCGACGGAATTTACGGTCGCGTTGATCCGCGCGATCGCGGAGGCGGAAGGGCTTCCGCTCGTCAGCACATATCATCAGCCGGTGTTGCGAGCGCTCCACACCGTGGCGACCGAAGAGCAGATGAAAACCATCGGCCAGGTGGAACGCGCACGCATGGAAGCGGTCCAATGTTACATCGGCGTACGCGGCGGCAACAACATCAGCGAGATGAGCGACGTGCCGAAGGACCGCATGGCCATTTATGAAAAGCACTGGTCGCATTATGTGCATTCCGAGGTGCGGGTTCCAAATACCCGCTGGGTCGTACTCCGATGGCCCTCGCCAAGCATGGCGCAGGCGGCGGGCCTCAGCACCGAGGCATTCGAAGATTTCTACTTCGAGGTCTGCGCGGACGTGGACTATGCGCGCATGGCGAAAGCAATGGAGCCCTTGCACGCACGGATGGACAGAACGGATCAGGTCCACATCGTTGGACCCGGAACCGATTTGACCTTCCGCAAGAAAGGGATCGCGACGGTTCCCTGCGCGGGCGAATACAACATTCCGGACGGCGAGATCTTCACGTGTCCCGTGCGCGATTCGGTGAACGGCGTGATACAGTACAACTGCGAAACCCTGTACCGCGGAACGATCTTCAGCGATATCCGTCTGGTGTTTCAAGACGGCAAGATCGTCGAGGCGACGGCGGGTGGAGAAACGGGCAAGCTGAACGAGATCCTGGATGCGGACGAAGGAGCGCGCTATATCGGCGAGTGGTCGCTCGCATTCAACCCGAAGATCCTGAAGCCGATGAAGGACATCCTGTTCGACGAAAAGATCGCGGGCAGTTTTCATTTCACTCCGGGACAGGCGTACGAGCAGGCCGACAACGGCAACCGGTCCCAGGTGCATTGGGACATGGTCTGCATCCAGCGGCCCGAATACGGCGGAGGCGAGATCTTTTTCGACGGCGAGCTTGTTCGCAAGGACGGCCTGTTCGTGCCCCAGGATTTGCAGGGCCTCAATCCCGATAGTCTGGGAGCAACTGCGCCTTCGACGGAGTAATTTCCTTTATGCGGACTTCGAATACGATCGATATCTTCGGCGAGCCGGACCGTATTTTCAAACGGATCTACCAGCTCGCCGCGGACATAGGGGATTGGCCCGCTTTTCTGCCGCACTATCGCTACTTGCGCGTGCTGGAGAGCACGGAGACAACCAAATTAGCGGACTTCGGGGCATCCCGTGACGGCTTTCCCGTGAAGTGGAGTGCGCGCCAGGAGTTATTCCCGGAGACGGGACGTATCACATTTATAC
>JBBRKX010000175.1:0-8112 GCA_038231675.1 Chthonomonadales bacterium
ATCTCGGCAGAGTTAATTGTAGACGCTGGTGTTGAGGTCCTGCCAGGAGTTGTCGAAGCCGTAATAGCCCCCTGTGTCCTGATAATACAGGTTCGGCACATAGTAAATCACGGGGGTTCCGTTCAGGGTGAACTTATTGGCGACGACCCATCCATAGGTGGCAGGCGAGCCATTAAAGATAACCCTTCCACTGGACGGGCCGTTGTAGTCATATAATCCGGCATCCAGCTCGGCGTTTCCATTCAGAATGTAATCGTTGGTGGTGGCTCCATAGATCCGGACTTCCTTGGTCGCGTCCTGGGACATTTTGATGGCGGCCGTGCCGCCATTGAAGATAAAATTCCCCGCCGTGCCGCTGGGTCCAACCCATATGTTGATCGGGCCGGCGGCATTGTCGAACACCACGGTGACCGCGCCGTTGCAAATAAGGCTGTGCAGATAATAGTTTGCGCCCCCCGCCTTCCCGTGCAAAGTAGCCGTGCCGTTTCCATTCAAGAGAATAGACGCGCCGACGATGGGAGGAGTCGCCAGGGCGTTGTCGTTGTGCGTGGCGACCCAGGCCAGACCACCGCCTGGGAACTTCTGATTGGCAATGGTGTCCACCGTGGGCCATATCAGCGGGCTGGGAAAGTGGTTCACCGAGTACGCGCCCTGAGGCGGGCTTTGCCAGTCCGAGCCGGGACCGTTGAAGTTGACATTGCCGACGACGGACGGATGGCCGTTAAAGGTAAAAAAGCCATCGGTGCCGACGTCCCCGTTTACCGTAGCCGCCGTGCCGTTGATGATGCCCTCCGCCACTCCGAACAGGGCATAATTCGCAGTGGCTCCAAATCCCTTCGCCGATGCTTTGACGGTGCGACTGACGCCATTGACAACTCCCGTAGAGATCACATACAGGTTGTTCGGCGCGACCCAGGGCACGCTGCCATCTTTGTTGGTGCAATAGACTCGGAAAGCGCCGCTGCCGAACGCGTAAGTAACGCCCGGCGGGTTAGCCCCTCCCTTCTGATCGGCATTCGCGGCGTTTTGACTTATTTTGCGAAACTCGTAGTTGACGCCGGCTTCCGCCAGATTCAGGGCGGACGCGAAATCGCCGTCTACCGAGGCACGGGAGTAGTGAGACACGCAAAGAGTGCCGATCCCCGCCAGGCAGACGGCGATAATCACCGTAAAGGCCAGTGCGCTGATCAGCACGCTGCCTCGTCGGAACCCCGCAACGGCAGGATACCTTCCTCTATCACACATTCGCTTCAATGGTCAGGCTGGCTTTCCGCCGTGCAATGGTTCGCGAGCAGAGTGGCCAGGGTTAAATGCAGTGGCTATCGTATGGCGCGATGCGAAACACGGCAAAGGTTTAAACGCCTAATTGTCGGTTCAAACGCCAGACTGCTTTAACAAGGGAAGGGTTTTGCTTGAAAACCGGCGAATTTAATGGCGTGTCCGGCGTGCCCCTGGACGGTGGAAATCGCGTTCATATCCCCAAAAAGATATCAAAACTCCCCTCTTCCTCATAAATCATTTCGTTTTACCACTTGGGGAGCGTCTTCTCTGATTGCGGCGAAACCGAACCTGTCTACAGGATCGGAAAGTTGAGAGGCAGGAGCCATGGATAGGGTATTGATGGGGCGAACGGCATTGGTGACGGGCGTGAGCCGGCGCAAGGGCATCGGCTTTGCGGTAGCGGACCGATTGGCGGCGATGGGGGCAAACGTGTTCTGTCATGCCTTCCCGCTCTTCGATGCGCAACAACCGTGGGGCGTGGATTCTGGCGGTCTCGAACCGCTATGGGACGCATTGAGACAACACGGGACGCGCATCGAATCCATGCAAGCCGACTTTGCGAACCCAGACACGCCCGCTCTTACCGTTGCCGCCGCCGTCCACGCCTTCGGTCACATCGACATTCTTGTGGCCAATCATGCTTATTCGACTTCCGGGACGCTGGAAGAGCTCACGGCGGCCGACATCGACGCGCACCTGCTTGTCAACGTGCGCGGCAGTCTGTTGCTGGTGAAAGAGTTTGCAGCGCAGCACGATGATACACAACCTGGCGGGCGCGTTGTCCTGTTCACATCGGGCCAGCATCTCGCCCCTATGCCGGGCGAATTGGCGTACATAGCCTCCAAGGGCGCATTGCATCAACTCACCACCAGCCTCGCCGCCCACCTTGCTCCACGCGGCATCACGGTCAACACGATCGATCCTGGAGCCACCGACACAGGTTGGGCCACACCCGAGGTGCATGCCGCTGTGCGTGCCGGCCACCCACAGGGGCGCTGGGGCACGCCGGAAGATGCCGCTCGCTTGATTGCGTGGCTTGCTACAGAGGATGCAGGCTGGATTACAGGGCAGATCATCAACTCAAGAGGCGGAGCCTGATCACAAGCGCTCTACAAAAGACTATTCTCTCGACTCCCCATGCGAAGAAGGATATCGCGTTCGCTCGGTTCAAAAGGCGCACAGGATCGATCGTAATGGCCGGATTTAAGGCGCGGAGAGACGGATCGTTAGGCGCGCCAAACCAATTGTCGAGAGCGACGATTCGGCCGGAATAAGCGGCCTTCCAAGGAATACAGCCTTATGTCTCAAGATCGACCTGATACCGTCCGTCTCATCGCAGCCTCCGTTTGGGTGATGCTGCTTTGCGCCGGTTTAGGTGGCTTCGGCGGATGCGATCTTAGTCTGGCACAGAGCGCACTCGGAGGAAAACCGGGCAATGATCGGATTATTATGGGAACTCTTGCTGGCCTCGCGGTCGGCCTGATCGTCTCCTTATGGGACAAGTTCCTGACAAAACAGCCGTCTCCCGTCTGGCGGCGCTTTCTCCTTCGCTTCGCGTATGGCTGTGCCTGGTTTCTGATCGCCGTAGGGATGTTTCGCGGCGAATGGACGAAGTCACATGTCTGGGCCTCTGGAGCAATCCCCATTCGGTTTGACAGGAAGAACAGTGTCTCGGCACGATTCACGGCGGATTCAAGTGCGACCTACGATGTACGGATCATCCTCAAACGGAACCTGCCGGTCGAAGACCTGACGGCTTTTACAACCTACTGGACCGATTCGCATACGCCGCCTCCGGGACCTATGCGCCCGAAAATCAAATGGACAGTCGCGCATGCCGAGCCCGGGAATAGCGACGATGACTGGAGTGCCGTATCCCAGAACGACACCGTGGCGCTCACTATCGGTCACTTCAAGGCCGTTGAAGGAAAAAATGTTACCGTCACGGTTCAGGTGCTGAAACCGTCCCCGAAGGTTCAAATACTGGATCCACACGTGCAAGTTGCGTCGGGAGACATTTTTGCATCTAAATACTATGCCGCAAGCATGGTGGCTGGAATAGGCGGCATGATCGCGGGGGTGATAGGCTTCTTTCTAATAATGGTCTCGTTTATCAGACTGTTGATCGATCGCAGGCAACCGCAGACTTCCTGATTCGTCGACGCATTGGGCCATAAGGAGCAGAGTTCGAAGTAAACCTGATCGACAAATAAAGAGCAGCCTCGGCTGCCGTCTTTGATCGATCCACGTATGATTGTTTAGAGCGCAAGCCAGCGGCTCTGGACTTCAAACCAGCCTCCAGGCTACTCCAGCCCGAGTTGTCTCTATTCTGCTCTAAGCATACGCCCATGAGTCGGGCTGGTAGGTGCGAGAGGTTTGGTAAGGCGCCGCCAGAATGCGCCTGGCGGAAGTAAAGCCATCAAGCGCGACCCAAAGGAAATCGTCATGTTGAAGAGATTGGGTGCTCTGTTTCTTCTTCTCACTATTGCGGCGTTACCGGCGCTCGCCACGTCCCATTCGCATGCGCGAAGCCATCGGATGATGGGTGCAAAAACGCACCACGTTCACGCCTACACCCGGCATTTGAAGTCCGGCAAGCGGGTCCATGTGCACGCGTACAACCGAAAATAGAGCCTGCCGGCACTCTTCAGGTTTGCCATGGTCGCGGTATATTATCATGGAGAGTACGGTTCAAAACCGGCTAGCCCTGATGCAATTCGATTCAATCGCCCAATCACGAGATTGGGCGATTGAATATCGGTCATCCTCAAAAAAGATTTTCTTGCGACGACGCAACGCTCCTATCGCTGAGTGTGCCGACGCGCATGTATTGGCGGCAGCTGCCGAAACTTCCCTGTAGGAGCTGTTGCGGCCAGAGGTACGCTGTGATCGGAAGGCGCTGGAATGGCGCCCTGTCTGGAACTTGTAACTGCCGGACTGTACGACATAGACCAGTGCATTCTGCTCCCGCCGCACAAAGCGCACTCCCTCCGCCCGAGAAGCAGGAACGCCGTCTACGGTGACGGCCGAGGAACCGATGACAGGCAAGTATACCGTTGCCGTGGTATTCGCGGGCGCCCTCAGGGCAAGGCGAAAGTCGTCGGGATCGTTCCGCCAGTCGAGAGCGATCCTGCCGCGAACAGAATCGTAATCGGCCTTGCACCACGTTACTTCCGGGGAGGGACGAGGGCGAATAAGGAAGGACCGATATCCAGGATGCGCGGGGTCGGGATGGATGCCGGCAACGTTGCTCCAGAGCCATTCACCGGACGCACTATGCGTCCAGTGATTCAACGAGAGCCCCTTTTTGTCCGCATCGTAGGCTTCCCAGAAAGTCGTGCCGCCGGACGCCATCATGTATCCCCAGGAAGGCGCCGTACGCAGGTTGACGATTTGAGCGGCCTCCTGGTTTTTCCCATTCGCCGAGAGCGCCAGCACCAGTTCGATGCTGCTCCAGAAGCCGGTCGTGGGATGGCCGTCGTTGCGGCGTATCGCCTCGACCAGACGTTCCACGGAGCGGGAGCGGAGCGGTTCATCCAGCAGGTCGAACTGCAGCGCCAGCGCATAGCTCCCCTGGGCGTTGTCGCCGATGACACCGTCGGCAGAGACGAATTTGCGCGCGAAGGCTGCTTTGATGCCTTCGAACAGCCCGTGATACCGCGCCGCATCGGCGGGATATCCCAGCACGCCGGCCATGCGCGCCACCAGGTCGGCGTCATGCGCGAAGAACGCCGTGGAGCCGATGTCCCGTGGAGTGGCCGGGCCGGCGCTCAGCCAGTCTCCCCAATCCTGTCCCCGCCGGTTGCGCCATAGCAAGTCCGGATTGTTCCGATGGATAAAATCCACCCAGCGTCGCGCGGCATGGTAGTGCTTCGCCAGCGCGGTCCGGTCCCCCGTGTTGACATACAGATCCCAGGGCAATGAGACTCCGGCGTCTGCCCAGCCCGGCGAGCCCACGCAGATCTCGGTATCGCGCAGGTGCGCGTGCGGGCAGATATCGGTAAAGCGCCCGTCGGGGGTCTGCGAATCGCGGAGATCCGACAGGTATTTTTCAAAGAATGCGGCCGTATCCAGGTGGAAAAGAGCCGTTTGCACGCACGGCCGCACATCTCCCGTCCACGAGACACGTTCGCTGCGGGCCGCGCAGCCTGCCGGAACATCGAAGAGAAGATTGGTCTGCGTCCGGCGCGAGGCGTCCATGATCTGATTGTACAACGGATTGGAGCACGCAAACCGGCCCACGGTGGCGGCATCCGTATAGATGTTGATGCCGAGCAGCGTATCCGGCCGGGGCGCGCCATGCAGACCCGACAGTTCCACATACCGGAAACCATGGTAGGTGAAATGGGGCTCCAGGACATGCGGTCCTTTGCCGTCGAGAATGTAATCTTCCTGCTGCGCCACGCCCCACAGGTTTGTCTCATCGACTTCGCCTGCCGGAGTGACCGCCTCGGCGTGCCGAAGTACAATGTGCGTCCCTGCGGGGCCATCGGCTTCCATACGGCACCAACCGGTGATCTCCGCCCCCATATCGTATACAAATACGCCGGGCCGAACCTGCTTCACGGCCACGGGGCGAATCACATGCATGACCTTTACGGGCGGAGACCGCTGCCAACCCAGGGCGACCGCGTTTCTTGGCTGCGACCACGCGGGTTTCCAGTGCGCGTCTTGAAAGCCGGCCTTATCCCAGCCGCTTTGATTCAGCCGGTAATCAATGCATTCGCCGTCGAGCAGATCCGACCAGCGCACCGGTCCCTGCAGGCTTGTGCGCCAGCGTGCGTCGGTCCCCACCAGGACGTGTTTTCCATCGGCCATCTCGACATCCAGCCGGGCCAACAGCTGGGGGAAGTAGCCGTACAGGTAGCGATTGTCCGCGAGGTTCATATGGCCGGCATACCAGCCATACCCCAGCAGCGCGCCGATCGCATTATGCCCCTTATGCAGCAGGGCCGTGACGTCCAGTGTCTGGTACGAGATTCGATGGTCGTACTCGGTGTAGCCCGGCGCGAGGAGTTCGTCCCCTACGCGGCGCCCGTTGATCCTGGCTTCATAGAACCCACGCGCCGTGATGGTGAGGATAGCGCGGCGAACAGAAGCCGGAAGCGAGAATTCGCGGCGCAGCATCGGAACGCGCGAGGGCGAGGCTCCAGGCATATCGAGAGCCACTGCGGCAGGGAAAGGCGCAATAGCAACGTCCGCTTTGCCGTCCGTCAGATAGCGTGCGGACCATTGCTCTGTCTCAGTGGAATCGGAGCAGGAGACCCGTGCGCCTATCGCGACATTGGTTTTCCCCTCATAGACCTCGAACTGCCCCAGCGCGATTCCATAATCTTGCGCGTCCCAGTATCCAAGCCGTGTCACCGTAAGTCGGACATAGCGGGCCGTCATGGACGCGAAGTGGAACGCAAGATCGCGGCTTCGCGGGGCCTGAAGGTCCTGTCCGGTCTGATCGACTACCGTGCGCGCGTCATGCAGATCCGACTGCTCGGCGGCCTCCACGCGGAACCGTTTTGGGAAGAGGATGGTGCCGATGTCCGGGTTCAATCCCTGTGGTCGCGCCGGCATCAGGTTGATCCCATCGATGCGTTGCAGAGCGCCCAGATCCAACAGGATCCACTTCGTTGTATCCGGGTTTGAAGCGAGTGCGCTCCGGTAACAGTGGATGGGCGTGCGCGGCCGGTTCGCGCTGTCGGCAAGGACCGGGGCGGAGATCCATTGTGCATGCCAGTCCGAGGGATTGAGCAGGCCCATGCTCCACGAAGCCGATTTGCTCCAGGGCGAGGGGCGGCCCTCGCGGTCCCAGATGCGCGTCTTCCAGACGCAGGGCTCTCCCGCAACCAGGGGTCGCCCCGCGTAGATTATCTCCAGGGTGCGATCCCCCGCAACTTTTCCGCTATCCCACAGTTCACCTTGCCCCGCGTCCAGAGCTGCCGTGCTCTTCGCGACCAGAATCTGAAAGGCCGTCTGGCCCTCTCCCCGCTTTGCGTCCCGCGTTGCCTCACAGATCCAGCTGAGACGCGGATGCATTTCTTCCAATCCAGAGGGGTTCTCCCGATACTCGCATCGGAGATGTTGCGGCGTGATCGCTCCCCTGTCTCGCCACGGCGCTCCATAGGCTGGAAAGGCCGAAATTAAGAGCACTCCAGCGGCACTTAACCCCGCCAGCCAAACGGATTTCCATTGCATATATTCCGACTCTTTCCTCGGGAACGCACAGCTTATCACTCCGGTTGGGCTCGCTCCAGGCCGGCGCTCTCGGAAACCTCCAGAGCGAACCCGGCCCAATCGATGTCTTCCCGGCCTTTCGCCACCGTTGCGGAGAGGCGCTCGTGGATCAGTCCTGCCAGGGGCATGGGGACGATGGCATTGCCCGCGGCCTCTAGAACCAGCCGCATATCTTTGCGAATAAGTGCGGGGCTTGCCCCGGCGGGCTGGTAGACTTCCCTCGCGATCATTTTGCCGTAATTGACATAGACCGGACAGGCAAGAAATGTCTCGGTAAACATCGCGTAGATTTTCTGGCGCTCCACACCGCTTTTTTCGGCCAACGTGAACGCTTCCGCCATCGCCTCGATGGCGGCTCCAATCATAAAGTTGCCCGCTAGTTTTACCACATTCGCCGCTCCTGGATCCTCTCCGAAGTCGTAAACGCCCTGCCCCATCGCCGCCAGCAAAGGTGCGACGCGCTCCCGGGCCGCACCATTCCCGGAGGCGGCAATCCACAGCTTCCCGGCTTCGGCGGCATCCGGCTTGCCGAAAACGGGAGCCGCAATATAGTGCGCCCTGCGCTCTTTATGAAACTGCGCCAGCTTACGCGAGGTGTCCGGC
>JBBRKX010000176.1:0-8068 GCA_038231675.1 Chthonomonadales bacterium
GAACACGGGGTGACAACAGCCACAGTCGCGGAAGATCCTCATTCTTCGCGCCCCTGGCGGGAGTTCATGGCGCCCGTGGAACCGATCCCTACCCGGCCCATTCGCAAAGTCGTGATATTCGGCGCCGGTGGCCCCGTCGGCGCAGTGGTCGCGCAAGAGTTGTCTTCGTCGTACCAACTCAGGCTTACCGATGTCCGATCGATCGAGGAGATAGCGGCCGCCAACGAACCGCAGTCGCCGGGCGCGCCGCTGCCGGTTCCTCTGCCCGCTCCCCATGAATGCCGTGTGGTGGACATTCGGGACGCCAAAGCGGTGCTCGCGGCCTGCGAGGGCATGGATGCAATCATCAACTGCACCGTCGTGCGCACGGATCCCGTCGATGCTTTCCGAGTGAACACGCTCGGCGCCTATCATGTGATGCAGGCGGCTGTAGCGCATGGCATCCGCCGGGTGGTGCATACCGGCCCGCAAATGGTGGATCTGCACGGTATCAGCACCTATTCCTGGGACTACGACGTCCCGGGGGATGCGCCTCCACGCCCGGGCGGCGAACTCTACTCCCACTCGAAGTATCTGGGCCAGGAGGTGTGCAGAGTCTTCGCCGAGCATTACGATCTTGAGGTTCCTGTTTTGCTCTTCTGCGCTTTTGTGAACCCCGGACACCAGAATGGCGTTCACCACTTCCCTATCTCCTGGGAAGATTCTGCCCGAGCGATCCGCCGGGCACTGGAAGTCGGTTCCCTGCCCTCCCCTTATGAGGTCATGAACGTGCTGACGGATGTGCCGCATCAGAGGTGGTCGAACCGACGGGCCAAGGAGATCCTCGATTGGCGGCCCCGAGACGATTTCCAGGTTTTGTGGACACGGCGGCCCGTCGATTAGCGGTCGAGCAACTCGTACAGCGCGTTGCGCAGGATATCCACTCCGTTCGGCGTCAGGATCGACTCCAGGTGGAATTGGAAGCTGACAAACGTGTCCGACTTCATCGCGTAGATACGCTGTTCGTCGTCCACGGATGCCGTAACCATAGCCGACAGCCGAGATGGATCGTAAAGCGAAAAGAATGTGTTGTAGAACCCGACGATCTCCGGACTGCCGAACAAATCGATCTTTTCCTGAAAACCCTGCAGAGGCGGATCCACCTTGATGATATCGAGACCAAGGACCGCACTCAGCACCTGATGCCCGAGACAGACCGCCACGAATTTCCGATTTTCGGCGAGCGCCTTGCGCGTCAGCGCATGTACTTTCCGGATGCGCGGGTCGTCCATATTGGTCGGGTCGCCCGGTCCGGGCCCCACCAGCAAAATATCGTCCGGCGCAAGTTCGATCGCCTCGTCCGCAATACGCAATACACGGGTCGAGATGCCGATATGCTCAAGCATATGCCGCAGCATAAACGTGAATTCATCTTCGTTATCGACGATCACCATGCGGATCTCTTTTAAGCGTGGATCCGCAGAGGCGACCGACTGCTTGTCCTTCCAGAATCCAGAAAGGTTGCCATTACGCGCACTCAGGGTCTTGATCACCAGCGGGTCGATGAACTGCGATGCAAGAGAAGTGACCCTTTGCTTTCCAAGGATCGCGTCGATGAGTCCCCGGGCCTTGGTCTTGACCTCGAGGCACTCCTTCTCCGGAACCGAATCGCGTACGATGCTTGCCCCGGACTGGATCACGAAGTTCCCTTCCAGGTCTATCTCCATGGTTCGGATTGTGATCGCGCTGTCGAGAAAGTCTTTGTCATCCGCGTCTTGCCCTAAAAACAGGATCGCGCTGGAGTAGTATCGACGCGCATCCTTTTCATGTTTGTAGATGATACGCGCCGCGTTTTCCAGTGGGCTTCCAATCATCGTGGGCGCAAACATCGACAGTTCGAATGCCTTGACCGGGTCCATCTCGGACTGTCCCCGTAGAAGATATTCCGTATGCACCAGCGTGCGCATCTCCTTGATATACGGACCTTCCATTTCTCCTCCGACGTAGCAGATCTTTGCCATCATCTTCAGCTCTTCGTCTACTACCTGGAAGAGTTCATGGATCTCTTTCGGGTCGGAAAGGAAATCGATCAGGTCCTGTCGTGAATTCAACTGTGATTTGGGCAGCGTGCCACAAATCGGATTCATCATGATGGTGTTGCCGTAGTAGGATAAATGTCGTTCGGGGGACGCGCCGATGAAATAGCGCTCGCCATCGAAGAAACAGAAATCACAGTACGCGCCAAACTCGTTTTCGATGAATCGGGATAGGATCGAAAGGGGAATGCCCGCATGAAAATTCTTTATCTTACCCAGACACTTGCGAGAAATAAGGAAGTTGGATCCCTCGCCGTTCTTGATCTCGTCCTCGATCACCGATCGAACGATCTCGATAAACTCCGCGTCCGACAGGTTGTAGGTTAAATCGGATTCCAGGGTAATCGGACAGTCTTTGCCTTCGACGAACTCCGCGACCGGCAGCGTGCGGACCGTCTCGGGAACCAGAGACAGGATCTTCTCGTTCTCATCCCGCACTTGAAACCCACGCTCTTTGATCTGGCAGTAAGGCACCATGCTGACGGACGCAAGACCGTGCATGGCCTGCTTGCGCGGTATGGCGGACAACTTCTCCAGAGCTTCGATGTGACCTTCGACGCACGTAAGCACGCCATCCTTATAATAAATGCAGAAGGGTTTACTGCCGTCCATGCTTTGTTCCATCTCTTGTTGTTTTACGTAACCACGTTATAAATACTTTGGCCGTCAATTGTTCCCTATAGTATACCGCAAACCTGCCCGAGCGGAGGGAGCGCGCCGCCCCAGGCTAATTCAGCCAGGATTATCTATAAATACAGGCGTGAAGCAATTCCTCCTTCACTGGGCGCCGTATCGTTTCCGCAAAGCAATTTGCAAACTGTCGCATGTTGAATAAGATCGTTCGTAAATATTTGAAACCCAATCCGTGCAACAAGGGTATAATCGGTGCAAGGAGCCTCTTCATCAGGCAACAGCCGCCTCCTTATTACCGGCGCTCGTAGAGTGCCGTTCGAGTTAAACCGCTGGAACTTAAAGACCATTCGCTTTTCCTGAAAAAATTTCTGCGTCATGGAATTGCCATTGCAAGTGTGGCCCCAAGCAGTCGCTGGTTATCTGAAGCGGTGGTGGCGAACATCGATTGGAAGAACGTGAAGGCCATCGTCGAACTCGGCGGCGGCACCGGTCCGATTACCCGACTCATAGCGGAGCGCGCTCCCGCCTCTTGTGTCGTCGTGGTGATCGAAAGGGATCACGACTTTGCGGCGCTGCTGCGCAAACGCTTCTCGCATCATACGAACTTTCATATTTTACAGGATGATGTTCGACATCTCGGCCGCATTCTGGCACAACTGAATATCACGGAAGTAGATCATATTCTTTCGGGCCTCCCATCGCCTTCGCTTCCCATAGACGTTCGGAATGCGGTGTTCCGGGTCGCACGCCAGGTCCTTACTCCCACCGGAACATTCAACAATATCACGGAAGTTCCGTGGTATTACAAGCGATGGTATCACCGGCATTTCCATCACGTCCAGTTCCGATTTATCCCAAGGAATATTCCGCCGGGCGGAGTTTATTACTGTCGTGGGGTGAAAGCGACTTCCTAACAGCGTATTGTTTGAAGGAGCCCGCGACGGGAGAACAACCCGATATCCCCCCTACTAATCACCCGTGCGGGACTCGTGGATGTCCCGGCTGGACCGTCTTCCCAGCGGTAAAACAGTCGCCCAGTTCGCCTCTACGATCGGCCATAAAAAACCCCTTTGAAATCGTTCAAAGGGGTTGGTTACAAAGGGAAATGGCTTAGCGAAAGGTGACGCTCCTTGGCTGGCTGAACTGAAACGTTTGTTGACCGGAAGTAAAGCCGACGAAGCCGAGATTGGCGCCCGTGATGTCATCTATACGGCCGATACGGCTATTCCCCGTGTCCGCGATATAGATGTGGTTCTGTGGGTCCGTGGCAATACCCTGGGGCAGGTCGAAGTTCGTGCCACCGTTGCCGAGCGTGCCGAAACTTGTAAAGTTCGCTCCGGTCACATTGTCGATACGAACGATTCGATTGTTCCCCGAGTCCGCAATGTAAATCTTTGCGGTGGTGTCTTCCACAACCTGTGTTGGCTGGTTGAGTTGGCCGGAGCCTGCGCCCATCACCCCAAAGGTGGTCGGGTTCGTCCCGGTGATGTCATCTACCCGCACGATCCGGTTGTTGCCGGTATCGGAGATGAAGATATGGTTTGTCGCGTCCAGGAAAACTCCGGCAGGCGATTTGAACTGATTGGTTCCCGCGCCCAACGTGCCCAGCGTGGTCCAGTGCGTGCCCGACAGATCGTCTGTGCGAACGATCCGGTTGTTGCCGGTATCGGCGATGTAGATCCGGCCCACTGTGTCGAATGCGATCTGGCCCGGATTATTGAACTGGTTTACGCCCGCGCCCGGCGCGCCGAACGTCGTCCAGTCCGTTCCCGTGATATCGGTAAAACGCGCGATCCGATTGTTCCCGCTGTCGGAAACATAGATGCGACTGGTGCTGTCCAGAACGGTGTAACCCGGCTGGTTGAACTGGCCCACGCCGTTGCCGACCGTGCCGTAACTCGTCCAGTTCGTCGCAACCATATCGTCCATGCGGATGATTCGGCTATTTCCAGTGTCGGACACGTAGATGTGTGTGGCGCTGGTGCTGGAACTGGAATTGCCGCAGGCCCAGCTTATCAGGGAAACGGCGGCCACCGCAAACAAAGCGGATCCCCGCCGAACGATCTTAGAACGCAACATGTAACCTTCCTTATAGCGCAAAATTAAACGTACCCAATTATACCTTCGATCGGTTCCTATTCCACCGTTCGCCACCATGGAGGCGAACGACGCCTCACGACGGTCCAGAGTGTCTTCTCTGAACGCCGCCGAAAATCCTTTTCTTACCCAATCGTGCGCTCATTTTCGCCATCGATTGTTACGCCGTGCCGTAGAGGAGCTTCTGCAATCAATATCCGATCACCTGATTCCAGGCCAATCCCTTCCTTACTTCCGGATACACCTGGTCCGCATAATAGTGGATCCCTCCTGGGGGACCGGCCAAATACGCGGCTACCACCGGTTCGTGAGCACTATCGCCAACCGCGCTCAGTAGGTGAAACATGGCGGTATATCCTGGACTTCTTTGTCTCTGTCCTTCGCCCCACACGTAAATATCGTGGTGCTCGTCCATCTCCTTAAGTTTCGCCGCCGCCATCTGCCCTGCAAGCGGGCCTTCATTCGCCGCAAGTTGAGTAAGGAATGTGTCGTCCCCGCCCCCGGTCCTCCGTGACGCCAACCGCGCTACAATCGCCTGGAGGCGTTCCTCTTTGCTATGGAGCGCAAATTCTATCTTAAGGCGTGCGCCTGAATCGGTCGTAAAATCGATGCCTGCCAATATTGCGGTATTCAAGAGTTCGACGTCACGGAGGAGATAGATCTGATCCGCTAATTCTCGCAGCGCATAGATCTCCGGGGCGACCCAGGTGGGCCCCGAAAAATGATGTGACCGCGCTCTAACGTTTGATGCGACAGCCGCGTTGAGTTCCGCTGGTGTCCTCCGCAGAGTGAAAAGAAACGTGCTGAGCCACACGGCGCCGTGCTGACCTGCAAGCTTCATAGCCTCTATTCTGCGGTGGGCCTGTAGGCGTGCTCTCACCGCCAACGCATGCCCCTGGATTTCGACGTAGTTACAGTTAGGGATGCCGGCCAGGATATTGTTGCCTCCGTTCATAACGACACTGCCATTATCCGGTATGACATACAGAGACACCAATAAAGCATAGATGGCAGGCAGGGCCGCTTCCTCCCCAATCTGCCCAAGCGAGTGCAAGGCAGCGTGGAGCAGGTGGCCGTCGCATGGTGCTTTGAGAACCTCCAGCAGAGCCGGTATCTGTGAGGTATCGCGATGGAGCCCCGCCAGACGCAGTGCATCCACGCGCCTTCTAGTTCCTTCGGTATGTCCCAATGCGGTATGACGGATAGGAGGCCCATTACCTGGCCGTACGGATGATTGTGACATGGCAGCCCCTTTGCGTGACGCTAGCCTTGATGTCCACGGCGATTATCGCGGAGAAGGTGTGTAAAGGTCTCGGTATCGGTGGTAATCGTGTCACCGGCAAACGCGAACCCTTCGAGCGCCCGGTTCATTGCCGCCTCATCTCTGCCACCACAGGCATCGGCAACGACAACCGGGATGTATCCAAGATCCGTCGCATGGCGTACCGTAGGTTCGATGCCGATCTCCAGCGCGATGCCGACGATCGCGAATGCCTGGATGCCGCAATCACGGAGGGCGATGTTCAGCGGCGTGCCCTCGAACGCGGACATGGTAATCTTATCGAAGATCACCTCGTCCGGCTGCACCGCCATCTGAGGGATAAGTTCGAAGGCCGGCGTGCCGCGCAGAAACCAGGACTTTATGTCCTCCACCCGCTCGATGCGCTGCCATGCCATGGCCTGCCGCAGCTGAAACACTCCCATCATATGCGTTGGAAGCGATAGATGACGCGTGAAGAAGATGCGCACGCCCGCTTCACGCGCCGCCGCGATCACTTCGAGGACCCGATCGATCGTTTCCGTCGCATTGCGCAACTGTCCGATGATCCCGACCTGCATATCGTACACGATCAATGCCAGGCGTGAGGGATCGCAAATCTCTTCCAGGGTTCGCGGGATCTTCAGTTCCGTCGTACGCTCCATCGTCAAATATCCTCCGTGCGCCGCCTGCGGCGTCAGGATGCCGTGTCGCCGGCGCTTTCCTGTCGCCACGGGTAGAATGTGTACACAAGACCGCGCCACTCCCCATACTGTTCGAAGAAGGACTGCACCTCTTTGTCGGTGACGGGCCGCCCCATTTCCCGCGACACCAATGTTCTGGCCCAGCTGTCCACATTCACATGGCCCGCATGGCCGCTATACAGCAGCAGGCAGGCAGCGCCGTAAGGCCCGATTCCAGGCAGCGACAACAACCGTTTACGCAGGACATCGGAGGGAATAACGTCGCTCTTCCAGCTTTCCAGGTCCAACCCGCCCTCGGCGATGGAAGTGGCCAGTTTGTATACGTAGTCGTTGCGATATCCCATCCGCGCTTTCGCCCCGAACTCTTCGAACGAAACGGCGGCGATCTGCCGGGGAGCAGGAAACGCATGGCGCATGGGATCTGAAACGAGTGGGGAACCAAAGTGCTCACACAGGCGAGCAACCATGGATCTGGTCTGCGCCCAGGTCGTATTCGATGTCGCGATCACCTTGACAGTGTCTTCCCACAGGGTCGGACTGCGGAGCATGCGGCCATGTTTCTGCTCTGGTATCCGCGCAAGCTCCGCGCGCCCCGTACAAAAGGCGTGGAAGTCGTCAAGTGCAATGTCGAGTTGCAGCATGGCGCGCACGGAGGCAATTGCCTCCTCCTCTTGAACGCGCTCAGAGATGCTGGCTCGAAGAGCGTGTTCCGAGGGCTGTTCGATAGACATCCCCACGACCTGCCCGCCGGAAAAGCATTCGATCCTGTCCAACGTCCCATGCTCTTCGCTCCATGCGAACGGATGCAGATGACGCCAGCCATGCGCATGGACCGTCTCATAAAGAGAAAAGCCGGCAGGAGGCTGTATTTCTATTTCCATCAGAGAATTCAATTCGAATGATCCATTTCAGAGCAACGGACTCAGGAATGCGGCCAATCGGCGGGCATCCAGACAGGCAGATCCGCAACCACCTTCCGCGCTTCCGGCGATGTGTCCACTCCCCATGTCGTCAGGTAATTCGACAGGTTGTGCCCTGTCACCTTCGAGAAGCGAATCAAGAACTGATCGTGCTTGGCCCGCTCGGTAACCGGGCGCTGTGCGGTGGGAAGATCCCGAAATTCGGCAAAGAGTCTGGTGAAAGGCTGCCATCCAAATGCGTGGCGCATCAGCCAGAACATCGTGAGCGGGTACCAGGGATCGGTCGCATAGTACGGCTCGCTGCCAGGCGCGGCCGCGACCTTCCGTTCCCGCTTTTCGATCTCCAGGGCGGTCATCGCCGGGTGCGCCCCAATCATCGCC
>JBBRKX010000177.1:0-8015 GCA_038231675.1 Chthonomonadales bacterium
CGATATCGTCGCCTATGGCGAGATGGTGGGGTTGCCGGTCGAAGCTAACGACTTAGTCGCCCGGATGAAAGCGCGTTTGACGGAAGCTGCTGAGGCGACCGACCGCACCTTCCCCGACAATGCCTACCTGCGCATTGAGAATGGGGAGCCCATTCTCCGACGGCCTGAGAAATCGCCGGTCCTCCCTGGACTACGCGCGCTGGAGATTGAGATCGCCGAGCGCCTGGAGCCGATCCATCTACTGAATATCCTACGCGACACCCAACATTGGCTGCACTGGACCCGCTTCTTCGGGCCGCTCTCCGGTCACGATGCCAAGCTGGAGGATCCTGTTTCTCGCTATCTGGCCACCGTGTTTTGCTTTGGCTGCCATCTCGGACCAGTGCAAGCTGCCCGCTCTCTGGGCAACATCGATCCGCGCCAACTCTCCTGGGTCCATTGGCGTCATATCAGTGAAGAGGGATTGGACAAAGCCATCCGGGAGGTCATAAACGCCTACCACAAGTTCGCCCTGCCCCGGCGCTGGGGAACGGGCAAAACCGCTTCGGTCGATGGCACCCAGTGGGAGCTGTACGAGCAGAACCTACTGGCGGAGCGCCACATCCGTTACGGCGGGTACGGAGGTATCGGCTACTACCACGTCTCCGATACTTACATCGCGCTCTTCGCCAACTTCATTCCTTGCGGGGTCTGGGAAGCCATCTACCTGCTTGACGGTCTCCTCAAGAACCTCTCTGACATTCAGCCCGACACCATCCACGGGGATACGCAAGCACAGAGCACCCCGGTCTTTGGTCTGGCGGCGCTGCTGGGGATCACACTGATGCCGCGCATCCGCCACTGGAAAGACTTGAAACTGTATCGTCCGGACCGGAAGACGCCCTTCACCCATATCGATTCTCTGTTCTCGGACACAATCGATTGGGATCTGATCAGGACGCACCTGCCCGACATGCTGCGAGTGGCGCTCTCGATAAAAGCCGGACGGATCACGCCTTCAACGCTGCTGAGGAAGCTGGGCACCTACAGTAAGAAGAACCGTCTCTACCAGGCGTTTCGGGAACTTGGTTGCGCGCTGCGGACGGAATTTCTACTCAAATACCTGGGCAGTGCGGACTTACGAGCGCTGATTCAAGCGGCGACTAACAAGAGCGAATCGTTCAACGGATTTGCGCAATGGGCGGCATTTGGTGGCGATGGGACGATCTTGACCAATGATCGGGACGAGCAGAGGAAGATTATTAAGTACAACCATCTGGTGGCCAACTGTGTGATCTTCCACAACGTTTTTTCGCTCAGTCGGGTGTTGCATACTCTCCAGAACGAAGGGTATCCGCTGAGTGCTGAGGAGGTGGCCTCTCTCAGCCCGTACCTGCGCCCGCATATCAATCGCTTCGGACACTTCCCGGAGGACACGGAGAGACAGCCGCCGGAACTCGTCTACGACCTCTGGGCTTGAAATGGCTGTAAAATGAAGGAATCGTTGTTGTACCCCTGCTCGTGTCCATGGTCTTAATCTCCGCCAACTTCGCAGCGATATCCAGTTTCTTTATAGCCGCGGATATTTGGAGATGGAGGGACCGAATGTCCGTCTGAGTTCAAAGCCTATCGTGCGCAATTCCCTGGATTATTTCCATTCGGCGCCGGCCGCCGCGGTCCTGAATTGGGCGGACCACCTCTGTGGTGTGCTGGCGATGCGGCGTACTTCCGCCCAGGAAAACCAGCGGGTCTCCAGCTTCTTACGCTGCCTGTTTCCTTCCTGTAACCCCTGTGGATGGATCGCCGGCGCGCAGGAGATAGAGATAGCCTATCGGCTTGTACCTCTTGTGCTGGCCCTGTATCGGCTGGGATTTACCGCCGGACTGCGCGAAGGGGTCTGCCTTATGGATCTGGTCCCTAAAATCACGCCGGAGATGAAGGGGGTTCTCATAACCGGGGGGTTGCTTACGTTTACGGGACAGGTGACTCCGCTGGGAGGACGCGTGTTTGCCCGTGGCTCGGGCCCCTTCGGCATCATCTACTCTTACTATCCCTATTTTGATGACCTGGCCGCCCGCCTGTGCGTGCAGAATGTTTTGGCGGAAGTTTCCCGGGCGGAAAATGTCCTCTACAGTCAGGAGGCAAACCGGCGTATGTTCGCGATAGCGAATGACAGTCTGGATCGGTTCTGCCGACGTTATGGCTTCTCCTACTCGGTGTTTATTGAACATGCCCTGGGACTTGGAGAGGCGACACGCCAGCGCTTCGAGCGGAGCGGCGAAGGCGGCATGCAATATTTCGGGGCGGACCTTGAGGATGTCCCCCTTTTGGGAGCGAAAGAACAGCAAAAAATGGGGCTACTGCCCTCCTGCATGCGGTTCCTCCCCTGCGATATAGGGCAGCCCGAAGCGCTTTTGGAGGGAATTCGCGTCGCGGGCTTCTCTCCCTCCGGCGCGGTCATGATGGTGGGAAACGGCTTTCATGAGGTACGTAACCAGACAAACGAAAAAATGATCGATATCTTCCGCGCCTATGAGCGGGCGGGCGTGGTGCTGGCTCTGACCGAGGAGTCCGCGCTGAGCGATGCGCAGATCCGTGGCGCCGGCTGGAACACGTACCATGCCGGCTTTCGGTATGTTCACGAAATATCGGGACAGGGTCTGCGTCCCGCCTACGATTCCTCCGAGGACGAACGGTACAGCTGGCGAACGTGTCTGGCGCGGACGGGCTACGTGCTTCTTGAGGAGTTCACCACGGAAACACGCCCTCTCTATCCCTGCGGCGATCCGGGGCCGGAGAACCCACCGATCAGCACAACATACTTCTGCGTGCCGGGGAGTCTCGCGGTGCGCCTGGGAATCCGCCAGAACGCTAAAGGCGTTGCAACTCCATGATCGCCTCGTTTCGGGTCATTTCCATAAACGGTTCCTACTGTGACTGAAGTCCCATTCGCTCGGCAAGCAGGCGTTGGCGGATGCCCTCCAGGGCGGATAAAGCCAGCCTGCCCTGCGGATTCTGCGCCAGTCGGACCGCTAGGACTGAGTTCTGCTGCCGTAGTAACGCGTGTGCTTCGCTCTCGATCTGTTGGCGTTCGGAAGATTCCAACTCGTTCCAATAGGGGGGGGTTGCCCATCGCACCCAAAAGGTATAGTTGGGCGTTTTCCTGCTCCTTGCGGTCACGGAAAACAATAGTTGGGCGTTTTCCTGCTCCTTGCGGTCACGGAAAAAAGGTGTTTTCTGGCAGGAAGGAAATCACTGCGAGTGATCCTGCGTATCTGTCAGTTTGACAGGCAAAAACATCACGGAAACTGCTCACGGAATCCATAGTAGCTGAATCGCCACGATAATACTTCCCAAAAGGGTTATTCGTCACCAGCTTGTTTGCCGATTTGCGGCAACTATACTTTTCCGGTGCGATGGGCGAATAACCCCAAGATCCAGATCACCCAGCAGAGCCCCGAGGTGCAGGAGCGCTCCCTCTGCGTATACGCCGAAGCGGCCGGCTGCCTGGACGAGGCGAGTTTCTGCACCGCAGAAGCGGAGCGTGCTGCATGAGCCATACACCGATGGACCGCCTGCATGCTACCCTCCTCGAACTCGCACTCACCGAAGCGGATACGCTTCTGGAAAGCCATCTGCAGCGAGCGGTGCATGAACAGCCCAGTTATGCGGACTTTCTGTTACTGATCTTCGCTTAAGTCGCTAATAATGGCCCGTCTGTTCAAACCAGCTGGCAAGATGTTCTACTCTCGCCCGAACTATTATCAATTTATGAGAAGGTCAGTAAAGCTCCTAAGCAGCGAGCAGGAGTTTCGCACCAACCGCCTGCTGGGGACGCGGTTGCGCATGGCGAACTTCCCCTACAGCAAGACGCTCGCTCAGTTCGATTTCGCGTTTCAGCCTTCGGTGGAGGAGCGTACCGTGCGGGAGTTGCAAACACTGCGCTTCGTCTCGGAATGCTCCAATGTCATCCTCCTGGGTCCTCCCGGCGTGGGCAAGACGCATCTGTCGATCGGCCTGGGCATCGAGGCGATCCGGGGTGGTTTCGGCGCTTACTTCGTGACGGCGCACGATCTGGTGACGGCTCTGGGCAAGGCCGCTCGTGAGGGGCGATTGCAACAGCGCATGCGTGTGTATCTTCGCCCCAAGGTTGTGGTGATCGACGAAGTGGGGTATCTGCCTCTGGACCCGATCGGGGCGAAGAAGACCGCAGCTTATCGTAAGCGCCAGGAGCAGCGCACGGTGATCCTGGATCGCGTGTCTGCGGAGGGATTGCAAGAGGATTTAGGTCGGCTGATGGCGGCTGTTGACAGCGCATGTGTTGGCGGGGATCCTCTGGCACTTTCTCTGGATACAGTCAGCCGCCAGGATCTGCTCGTGTCCCTGGCGCGCTATTTCGAAGGGAAGAGCCTTCCCGACAGTGAGTACGATGTGCCCCCAGCGAAGGCTCAGAAAGGCAAACGACGATCTGGGTGAAATGACACCCTGAAGTGGGGAATTTTCAACCGGAGAAATGGGGATTTTTACGCCGGAGTTGACAAGAACGGCACACGGTCAGCATATGCGCTCCTGCTCCGGGGGCAACCGGCATCGCTTTCGTGCAACACGCCGTGCAGGCGTGTCCGCTAAGAAGTAGCCTGGTACGCTGTAGCCCCGCCTTATCCGCGTCATTCCGGCCATGCCGCACGACCTTCCCGACCCCACTTCCGATGCTCTAGCACCCGGACCCGCCGCGCCCGCTCCGTTTCGGATCACCCTGGAGCGCGAGGAGATGGATCCGTCCGGCACCTTCTGTCCCGACGCGAGCATCGCGCTGACCCCGGCCCTGCGCACGTCGGGGCTCCTGTACGCGCTGCCCCGCGAGAGTGGGCTGCACGCCTATTCTCCTTCCCCCCACATCGTGAGTGCCGGGTACGCGAGGCACGGTAACCAACCGGAGAAGGATGCTCCGGCCATTGCCGCCGCACAGGACGCCGTCCTTGCCCATAGCCGCGCCATGTATGCCCGGCCCCGGCTTGTGGTTGAAGAGGAGATTGCGCGCCTCAACGGCTGGCCCTGGCCGCCGGCCTCTGTCGCGGAACGCCTGAAGCTGGCTGCGGCGCCTACCGTAAGTGAGGAGACCCCAACAGTCCGTGCGAGCGCACCGCTCCGTAGCGCCGGTCCGGATACGCCCGACGTCGGACGTAGTCCCAAAGACGGCGAGGACCTGCGACGGCAACTACGTGGGCTTGGCGTCCCGATCGACATCGCGGAGCGACTGGTGCAAAAGCACGCTGCCGGACGCATCCTCCGCCAGATCTCCTGGCTTCCCTACCGCCGCGCCGACACTCCCTCGCGCCTGCTGGTGGCGGCCATAGAGAACGACTACGCGGCTCCGAGGACGCTGCCCGAAAGCACTCAGGAAACGAATTCCTAACCCTTCCTGCCATGGATTTCCCCTCCTACAGCACGCCGTTCCCGAGCCGTCTTCTGGACGAGATAATGCCGACCCTCAAGGATACCGAGTGGCGGCTCCTGTGCGTGGTCGTACGCCAGACACTGGGCTGGCGGGAAGGCAGTGGGCGCAAGAAGCGGGACTGGCTGACGCACGCCCAGCTCAAGGCGCACACGGGACGCAGCAGCGAGGCCGTGAGCCAGGCCGTAAACGCCCTGGTAAAGAAAATGCTCATTGAGACGTGCGACGAGGAAGGCATTCTGTTAAAGACGCCCGAAGACAGACGAGCCTGCGCCGGCCGCCTCTATTTCCGGCTCGGGGCGAAGGCAATTCCTGAACGGGGACTTCTGCGGAAAACCGAAACGCACCTTCCGATAAGCGAAAGGCACGTTTCGCAAAGCGAGGACGCAAAATCGAAAACAACAAAAGAAAGATCTGACAAAACCATAACCCATGCAGAAGCCGGAAGCCGATTTTCGGCAGAGGCAAAGGACGCAACGCGTTTTCTGCAGGGCTATATGCAAAGATTTCGGCAGCGCAGCGCGCGAGGAGAGCCGCCCCCAATTCGTTGGGAGCGGGACCTCAGGCTGGCGGAAGAACTGCTCAGCCAGTACGGCTATGCGCGCCTGAGCGGGTTGCTGGAGCGTTTCTTCGAGAGCAAGGATCCCCGGGTAAAAAAACGCGGTTACGCTCTTTCCTGCTTCCCAGTACTGCTCCCCGCGCTGCTTATGGAAGAAACATTTCGTACGCCTGACCAAGGGCGCACTACGACGATGCCAGTCGTTGTCCACGGCCCTTCGGCGGAATACGTTCGCGCGGTGGGACAGAAGGTCCGGTCTGCCTCGCTGTTTGCACGCTATCCGGAATTGGCCCAAAGGGTACGAACGCCTCCATGACTTGCATCCACATGCCGCCAAAATTCATGGGTCTGCGCCCTGCCAGGACACTCGTTCACGACAGGATAGAATACTGTTGTTCCCCTTGTGGGCGGCGGCGGTATTATCACCGCTGCCTGGCCCGGGCAAAAGTGTCAATTCAAATTGACACTTTTGCCATAACTTCGAATAGCAATGTGAACTCGCGGCGTCTGGCTGACGTGTGATCGGCAAGAAATGGAATTATCTTTCAGGAATGCGACGTGTACATTTCGCGCCGTTGCGCAGAGTGGAAAATATATATTTCCTTTTAAAGGAGTGTACGAGGTTACACACAGGTCAAAATAGTATAAGATTTTTTCCAAAACCGCTTGACAGAGGGAAGGGCGGGCATTATAATAGCGGCTACTCTCATCGCTCGGCATGGAGATGCACTCCTACCCGGATTAATCCTTTGTGCTGTGCGCAGGCAGGGCATGACGATCACAAAACGCGGCCGCATATTTCTTCGCATTCACGCTGTTTTTTGATCAGAAAGGGGGCGATATGGCGGTACGCCGTCGTCCAACAGATAACTTTACGGTCACGCAGGCGGCCTCCGTGCTCGGGGTCGCACCGGAAACCCTGCGTCGGATGGACCGGCGCGGGGACATCAGCCCTTCCAAGCGCGAGGGGACGCGCCGGATCTACACGAACGAGGACCTCAACAGGCTGCGCGAAATGCTCTCGGGCCGCAAGCGCCGGGCTACGACGACGATTGCCCTGGTAAACCAGAAGGGCGGCGTCGGGAAGACCACCATCTCCATCAACCTGGCCGGCGCCCTCGCCACCATGGGGCACCGTGTCCTGATCGTTGACTTCGACCCGCAGGCCAATTGCTCCTTCGGCCTGGATGTCCTGTGGAACGACATCGAGGCGTCCATCGCCGACGTGATCGGATTTGAGACGGCCGGCCCCTCCCGCAGCATGAGCCAGGTAGTCCGTTCTCTTCATTACCATCCGAACCTGTTCCTCGCCCCGTCACACCTTAACCTCGCTGCGGCGGAAATGATGCTGCACAACGCCATGGGCCGGGAGATGAAGCTGGATAAGGCGCTCGACACGGTGCGGGAGGACTACGACTTCGTATTCATCGACTCGCCTCCGTCCCTTGGCCTTCTGTCCATCAATGCGATGGTTGCTTCGGACGCCGTGCTGATCCCAATCGATGGAGCGTTCTCCCTGGAAGGGGTGCGCCAGCTTCTCAATACCCGCAAGGGCTGCGCGGAACTCTCGCGTCACCCGATCCATGTTCTGGGCGGCGTTCTCAACCGCCAGCGGCTCACAACTGCAAACGCTTCGGCGATCCTGGAGATGGCGACCTCCATCTTCGGAAAGCGCATGTTTCAGACGGTGATTCCGGAGCGCACGGCGGTAGACAGTTCGACATCCGCGCGTTACCCGATGGTCTTCTCCGGACTGGCCGAGGCCGATCCTTATTTCGCGCTTGCAGAGGAGGTGGTGCAGCATGTCACGGCCATCTACGAAAACTAAGCCGCCGTTCCCGGCAGAAGAGCCGGAAGACAGCCTGACGCCGGAAGCGCCCCGGTATCCGTCGGCACGTCCCGGTGTCTCCCGCGCGGGACGCTCCAGTCGGGAAGGTCTGTCACAGACCGTCGCGGCGGCGGCAAGCCTGCTCGCGGAAGGCGACCGCGCGCACGCGGGGATCGCCGAGGACGCACGGGACC
>JBBRKX010000178.1:0-8009 GCA_038231675.1 Chthonomonadales bacterium
GCCGCCGAAGCGCGTGATCACCGACTTGAACACCCATGCGATGAAGAGCGGCATCCAGCAGATGTGAATCTGCCAGGACGAGGCGACGGCGTAACCGATTGGATGGAAGGGGAAATTGAAGGACCGCAGGCGAAGCGACGCAAGCACGATAGTTACCAGAAACCCAAACCCAATGGCGGCGGTTCCCATGGGCTCCGACTTCTTTTCCAATGTGCCATGGACCCATCCGTTCATGCGAGTAAATGCCTGCATCGCCTGGCCGGATCCCTGGTTGAACTTGGCCGCCGCGCCGAACACGTAGGCCTGATGCTCGATCGCCCAGAACGTGCTCAACGTTCCCACCATCGTCGCCAGCAGGATGGCGCCGAACATGCCTCGCGCATTCATGCCGCGCAGCTTTGCCATCTGCAAACCTTCCAAGCCGATCGGCATGGTGTCGCCGCGATGCGCGCGCGTGAGGCCGAAGCCAAAGGTGAAGAAAGCCATATCCTGAGGGTGCAGGGCCGTGGTGGAAACGATGCGCGGAATCATATAATCCGGGCCGATGAAGTGAAAATCATGTACGGGCGAACCCAACTCCGCTCGAATACGTGTAATTACCGTGATGGTCGGAAGATACAGCGCGAAAAACGCGATGGTCACCCACCAGGCCGCTCCCGCCGCCAGTCCGCATGCCACCAGTCCTACGGTCCCCACGCCCAGGCCGACCAATGCCCAGCGTTCGTTTCGTGCGTCGGGCGTAGCGTCGGAAGCGTCGGGCGATTTCGTGCGTCGCCAACTCCGGATGCTCGAACGCCAGATCTCCGCATAGGCGCGTCTTCCCGTCCAGAAATAAAATAGAAACAGCCCGAGGACGCTTCCAAAGCACTGCTCCTCGACGAAGGGGAAACGGGGGGTCACATCCCAGCCCATCCCGGAGGAGATCACGCCCTGCGCCTTCCACGTAAGGAAGAAAAACCAGCACGAAAACAACAGATCGAGCGGCAGCAGGAAGCCCAGGCCAATTACTAGCGGATAGAAGGTGACCGGGAACCAGTCGATCGAACTCCAGGGCTTCACGGTCATCATCGGTTTGAGATCCGTGATGCCGATCGGGAGCATGGGAAAAGAGGGATGCAGAAAGGCAATGCCGTTCCACAGGCTCAGGCCGGCCGCCAAAGCAAAACCTGCCCACATCAAACGGTTCCGAAAAAACGGCGCTCCGGTCCCTCCCGAAGTCATCTCGATCGGCAGCCAGATGATGGGAAACGTCAGGCGCTCCCGATCCGCCCATTGGCGTCGGACGAGCATATTGATGCAGTTCGCGACGAAGAGCAGAAGCGTGATAAAGCCGGTCCAGGCCAGCATGGGTACGATCCACGCGCGCAGGACGGAGGCACGGTAAAACGTGGAGTTGCCGAGAAAATGGCCTCGCACGGCGTCCGCATCGCGCACGACGAGCCAGGAGGGAAACGCATCCAGGAAATCCCAATGATTGGTCTTCCCGAACCAAACTCCATGCGGCATGATCTGGCCGAGGATGCCGACGCCGTCCAGGCCCGCCAGTCCCGTTGAAATGGCAAGCATCGTATAGAGGGTCAAAAGTTCGCCCTGGGAAAAAGCGAAGCGGGGCAGGATCCGCCGGCACAACCCGTTCAGTCCGACAAGGATAAAGAGCACAAAAACCACATTAGCGAACAGAGAGACTGTGGAAGGATAGGGCCCGAATAGAACCCGCTCCATGCGCACCACCCAGAACGCGTTGAGAGGAATCAGGCAGACGCCGAGCGCCAGAGCACGCGCGGTGACTCCTCCTCTTTCGGAGGCGGAATTCTGACTACGCGCCGCGCTCCCCGCGCTTTCCTCCGGCTCGGCGCTTTCGCTTTTCGGTTCCTCTGGGGGTTCGCTGGCTGCCATAAATACGTTTCTTCTACCGTGTTAAACCGAAGACTTGCTCTAAGAGGGTCTTTGCTAAAAGACGCTTTATCAAGACCTATGGGCGCGCCGCCGCATTTCCTAGGTGACCCGCATCCAGGAAATGCCCCTGCTCCAGCGTGTCGAAGCGCCATAGACCGAGGGTGTCCTCCTGTAATTGCAAAGGCGCTTTCGGCACGCCGGCAATATCGAGAGCCGCATGGGAGACCCGAACGTCGTCGATCAGGCCGTCGCAGCCGATCTCTCGAGAAACCAGGCTGCCGAATGCCAGTCCAGCCGGCTGCGTGGAACCGTTGTTGAATGTGATCGCCTGGTCGGCGGTCTGTTTGCCGTCGACAAATAGTCGCACGCGTCCGGCTGTGTAGACCATGGCGAGATAGTGCCACTGATTGTCGCATATATCCATGCCGGACGCGATGGTGGACGGTGTCATGCCCGGCATAAAGACGGTATATTGTCCTGACTGTGCGCCCGTATACATCTCCCAATGGGTGGCGGAAGACTTGTTTTCGTTTGCGACGAGGATATTGAAATTGATCTTGCCCGCAAGCTTTGCCCAGCACTCCACTGTCAGCGGCGGCTGGCGATACTCGGCTTTGCCCGGTGCGAAAGCGCCGCCTGACCGTCCATTCAGCGCCTTACCAAACTTCCCGTCCATGAGCGGTTCGCCGACAGGAACCTGCGCCAATTTGAGCGACTGCTCAACGGTCCATGGGCTACCATTCCGAAACACCGCGTTTTCTATCAAAGCTTCCGGCGGATCGAAGCTGATCTGGTCCCGTCGGGCCGTCCAGACGGAACCGCGACGGATTAAAGCGTTCGCCATGCGTACGGCGTGGGCGTCATGTCCAAGAACAGTTTGAAATATCCGTCCCTTGCCATAATCGTAGGCCCATGCCATGGGCTCGTCTTTGCCGGTTACTTTGGAATGAGCGGTGGCGAGCGGCATAATGGGATCTTCTCCGACTTGCTTGAAGTAAAGCTCATCCACGGTGTCGAACGGCTGCAGTCCCGCGGTGATCGGATGGCTGACGGCGGTGATATCGACATGGAAAGGGGCGAAAGCGTCGTGTGAACTGGGAAGATCGTGCATCCACGCCCGCCGAACGATGTGCATGCGGTATTCGGGCCAGTCGGAGTCTTTTTGTGGAAGCGTGTAGTTGAACGCGCCGTTCGCAAAGTGGATAATGGACAGCCCGCCGCCCTTCTTAAGATATTTTATAAAGTTCGCCTTTGCCGCTTCGCTCAGGCCAGGCTTGTCCCAGTTATTGTAGTTCATCACCAGAAGGTCGTAGCCGTCGATTTTGGGGGTTGCAAGGTCTTCGATGTTCTCAGTGACATCGACTTGCATGCGGGGATCCAGTTCCAGCGATTGGATCAAGGCGGCGGTCAACTGGCGCCAGTCATGGCCCGGATGATGATACCCTGTCAGGATAAGGGCTTTGATAGGCGCATCCAGATGCGATTCCACGCCTCCAGTAGGAACCTCTATTCCAGCGGTCCACACGATGGCGTTCAGGATCATTCGGCGGTAATCCGGCAGCCACCAGTTCTTAAAGAAATGGCCGCCCGTGAAGCCGAAGCCGCGCCCGCCATCCTTGCGCTGCACGGCCCAGGCGACGGGATAGTCCATTGTTTCCCCCGGCGGCCGAGTCAGGATAACAGGCTTAACCCGCGCATCGTTGGGCTGGAACCGGATCTTATAGTAAAATTCTTCCTCGACCGTGAACGGCTTGACGCCCCGTAAAATGGGGTTCGCGGCATCGCCGAGCGTCACGGGTGCGGCATAACTTTGAATCGCGGAGTACCAATGGTTTGGGGTCGTTCCCGTTTCGTAGTCGAAGTAGCCGCCAACCCACTCCGTGATCTGGTCATGGAAGCGGGTGGGAGCAAAGGTGGACCAGTGGAACTCCAGAAAGCCACAGCCACGCCGCATCTGCTTCTCGAGCACCTTCAGTCTGTTTCCCACATAGAGAGGGTGATCGGTCTCGTTTCGGTCGCTTCCGTCGGAGATCAAAACAATGGTGTCGGCGTCATCCAGCGTGCGCTCATCCAGCGGCCAGCCTTTGAAGCAAGCCTCGGTGTGGACATCGTGCAGATTCGGCGCGCTGTCCAGCAGAGTCTTGAGCAGAATAACATTCTTTTCGTATTCATGGGCGTTCTTGTCGTGCCCGATCATCGCCCCGGCGATGAGGACGATCTTCCTGGGTCTCGCGGAGGCCTGCGTCAGACCGACGACGGAAGTCATGGCCCCGACGGCACAGAGGCAGAGAATTATTTTCAACATAGAATGCAGCATGGGCGTGCCCTCCCGAACCTCGTAAGATCAACGACTTCATTGCTCCGCGTAAGACTGGTTCCCGGCAGCCGGCCCGTTGTCCTGCAACACCACAACACATGGTGAATGAAAACGCATCGTGACTTGTGGCCTACAGTTCGACAACGCGCGCCCAAATTCCGGATGAAAGGACAGCATTGGTTTTTACTGTGAGAGGGGAGAAATCTATTTGGCGATTTTACGCGAGCGCAGGACAGGTCAAGGGCATAAAGGGGCTGTGGGGGACGAGACAGAAACTTGCTGGTCTGACCATTGCTGCAGGAGACGCCGTTGGGCGGCGCTGATCCCCACGCCAGGACGAGCCCGCTTTACGATCCGCTCAGCTTCCTCCACAGAAGCCGCATTCCCCGTGGCCATCAATGCGGCGATCACGACCGTGGCGGAGCGCCCATGTCCAAGAGCACAATGGACATATACCGGCTCAGGAAACCGGGCGATCGCGTGGATCAAAGCCTGAAAGTCTTCCAGCGAGGGGACCGATGTATCTAGTGTCGGGACACAGAGGTAGGTGCGCCCCGTGCGTACGCTTTCAGGCTCGTGGAACTCCGCCGTCATGTCGACGACCATCTTCACTCCCGATGGTAGTTCGTTGCCGGAGCAGCGTCGTCCCAACCAGATGCCCGGCACGACTTCCACATACCGTGGTTCCCGCGTGAATTTCCTCTGCAAGCGCCACAGTATCCAGGTCGCGGCGAGAAAAGGAAACAATAGAGCGACATTCCACCAGATCATGCCACCGTCTAGGCGTTTGCCGAGCGCGCGTGCGCCAATGGCTCCGTATCCAGCCCCCGCCAGCACCCAACTCGCTCCCGACCACCCGAGAAGCCAGGAGAAAGGGCCGGCATCACGGACAAAGGCGATTTGCGCCAGGCCCAACAGGATAAGCAGGAACCCAAACTTCATGGCAGCCTCATGAAAGGAGGTTTCCACGGCCGCTGCCGTGGAAGTTATGCGATTCGCCGGATCGGGGAGCCTGCAAGATAGGAGACGATGTCTTCCACTATTTCGCGGTAGTAGAGCCGGTAATTCTCCTCCGTCACGTACCCGAGATGCGGCGTCGCAAGCACGTTGGGCAGGGAACGGAGAGGATGATCGCCCGGCAAGGGCTCCATGTCGAACACATCCAGCCCCGCGCCCGCGATCCAATTGTTCTGAAGCGCCTCGACAAGCGCGGCCTGGTCGACGATCTGCGCTCGCGAAGTATTGATCAGGTACGCGGATCGTCGCATGCGCTGGAGTTCCGCATTGCCGATCATGCCTCGCGTGCGATCGCTCAGGACGAGATGGATCGAAACGAAGTCGCTGGTTTCGAGTAATTCCTCTTTGGTGGACGCAAGCCCCACGCCGACTTCGTCCGCCCGCTCTCGCGTCAGGTTCTGGCTCCACGCCGTAATCTCCATCCCGAACGCGGCCCCGACGCGTGCGGTCAGAGCGCCGAGTTTGCCCAGTCCCAGCAGCCCGAGTCGTTTGCCGTGGAGATCTCTACCGATCGTGTTCTGCCAGGGTCCGTGGGTATGGAAGGCATGGTTCTCTTGCGCCAGGTTACGGGCAAGACCAAGGATGAGCGCCCATGTAAGCTCGGTCGGCGGTTCGGGCAGCGTTCCTGTTCCGCAAACAGCAACTTCCTGCATTTTGGCGGCGACCAGATCGACCGATGCGTTGCGCATGCCGGTGGTGACGAGCAGCTTCAACTGCGGCAGTCGCGCAAAAAGACTTGCGCCAAACGGAGTACGCTCGCGCATGATTACGACGATCTCGCAATCCTCGATCGCATGGACAAGATCGTCTTCCTGATCGAAATGTTGGTGGAAGGGCCTGATTTCCACCCCGCCCATAACCGGCGCCCAATCCGCCATGGTCAGAGCAACGTTCTGATAATCGTCCAGAACTGCGCAACGCAGTTTCGTCATACCCTATCCCCCGGCCCCGTTCCCTGCGGGGAAGGGGTGACCCGAGTCTTTGCCATCGTCGCTTTGCTCCATAAGGAAACTTAATGCTTGTTTCCTTTTCGGTATCGCAGAGCAGGGGTGAGCCAACCGATCCTAGCCCATCCGCGGCTCCGCCTATCCTTCCCTGCGGGGAAGGGGTGAGGCAAGTCTTCGCCTTGGTAGATTCACTCCAAAAGGAGGCCCAAGTTGTTTCGGGTGCATCAACACTTAAAAGTCTCGTTTCGAGAGCCATGTGCGGGCGGCTTCGAACTCTTCGCGGCTTAATTGATGTCCTCCGGGTTGCCAGTGGAGGACGACATCCGCGCCTGCCTGACCGAGCAAAGTGGCAAGCTGTTGTGTATTTTCGGGTGCAACGATGGGGTCGGCGCGGCCCGCGCTCAGGAACACGGGCTTGCCGGTGAGATCGGGCAGCGTATTCGGCACAAAGGGAACCATTGCGTGCAGTAGGACCGCGGCTCTGAGCACGTTTGGCTCCTGAAGCAGGAGACTTGCGGCGATATTTGCGCCGTTGGAATACCCGACTGCGACTACCTTATGTGGATTGAATCTGTACGCTTGCGCCATTGTGGTGACAAATTCGGCCAATTCATGCGTTCGAAACTTCAGATCCTCTAGATCGAACACGCCCTCCGCCAGTCTCCGGAAGAAGCGCGGCATCGCTCCTTCCAGCACCTTCCCGCGTGGGCTGAGAAGGTTGGCGTCCGGCAGGAGGGATTGGCCGAGGTCGAGCAAGTCTTCCTCGTTGCCGCCCGTGCCATGCAAAAGCAACAGAGTTGGCGCGGTCGCCAGTGTCGGCGCGGGCACAAACCGGTGGATGAACGCTGGATCGGTCACAAGAAATTCTCCCCTTCGCTACCCCTGTGAGGGAAGCCGTAACGGCGTAACAGTGCGCTCAATGCCGGCGCGATACACTTCATACTGCGCCGGCAGCATCAGCTTCGTGCCCAGACTCTCGGGCGTCTCGTCCGTAGCGAAGCCCGGTGGGTCGGTCGCGATCTCGAACAGGTTCTCTTTCTCGCCTATCAGCCGAAAGCCCAGCGTCTCCGTCAACAGATTCGCCGTCCTTTCCTGCCGTTCCTCTTGGAGAGTGACGCTATGCAGATGACGCATGGCGTGCTCTTGAGGAACGCCGGATCCATTCCATACGCCGGCCGCATCCCCGCTGGAAACGGCGATCAGATTGACGCGCATCCCATCCGGATCGGAGAAAGCGATCCCCTCGTCTCCGGGAAAAGCGGCCGCTTGTTCCAGCAACAATTGGTGCGATTTCAACCGCTCCGACCAGTATGCCAGGGAGGTCTGTGGAACGGCGAAAGATACCGAGGTGGTCTGTCCGTTTCCTATCTGTCCCCGTGCCCCATTCGGCCATGGAAAGAAGGTGAGAATGGTGCCGGGCCGGCCCTGCGAGTCTCCGAAATAGAAGTGATAGGTCGTGGGATCATCGAAGTTTACGGTCAGTTTGACCAGTCGCAGCCCGAGCAGTCCGGTGTAAAAATCTAGGTTCTTCTGCGGATCGGACGCGATAGCGGTAACGTGATGGATGCCCAGAATGCCCGGATTACTCATGAGGTTTACCCCTGCAAGCGCTTCGCTGTTTCCTGTCGAAATCATATTCGGCAGACACTCTCCACTATATCGCATCGAGGAGTCGCCGTAGTTCATCCTACGATCCGCCATCCACAGTGGTTCGCCGTCGGCGTACGTAGAGCGACTCGTATTCGATTTACGGTCGGTTCTGGGATTTACGCTCGTTCAACGCATCCCACGCTTTTATCTCTTATCTGCTCTGGGTTCGGGTTCGCCGGTGA
>JBBRKX010000179.1:0-7998 GCA_038231675.1 Chthonomonadales bacterium
CACAAGCGCGGGGAGCAGCACAAACTTCCAGGAAGTTAGCCCGCCGCGATAGCCTGCCAGGGGGAAATAGCGGAGCACTTTACCGAACAGATATTGCCCCGCCACGATCCATACTATGTATACGATACTCATCAGGAGGACACAGAGAAACGTTGCCCAGTAATCGATATAGGTTCCTCGATAGTACGCAATCCCCAGGGCCAGGGCAAGCGATGCCACAAGGGAACCGACTAATTCCAGCACGCCGATTTGCGCCGATTTTGGCGCTCCGGACCGGATGCGCTCCCATATATTTTCGCCAGTAGAATCGGATGTCCCGAATTTGAGCAGAAACAGTTCCGATACATGGTGCTCGAACTGCTGATACCAGGGCCGGTCGTATCCTCGCAGTGACAGCCATGTGTGGATCTGAGCGTCGGTGGGATTCTTCCCCAATTGCCGGCGCGCCATCTCTTTTGGTGAAACTACAATGTAAAAGAGGAAGAAGGTAAGGAATGCGACGCCGAGTAGGATAGGAATGGCGTAGAGCGTACGGCGCAACACATATCGTAACATCAGTGATCCTCCCGCCGTTTGCGTCGGACGCTGCGATTTTTCCGCTTTTGCACCGTTATGGCGGCCGGGGTCGCACCTATCGCGAGAAACAGGGCCAGTCCCAGCAGGGGACGATAGTTGGGCTGGTTCCATTTCGCCTGCAGTTGCGCTCGCCTGGGGCCGTCCACACGATAGTATTTGATGGTGTCGAAAGCGACACTGTGCGGTTTGGCGTTGTGGATCCAATTGTAAGAGATGGAAAGGCTTTCGCTGTGCTGCCAGTAGATCCAGGGGCAGTCCTCTACGGCGATAGCACGCAACTTGAGGATGATCGCAAGTCGCTCAGGCCCATCCTCCATCGCCCGCATCTGCTCGAACAGCCGGTTAAATTCGGGACTGTTGTATTGGGCGAAATTGATACCTAGATTAGGGCCGTAAAGCAGAAATACAAAATTCTCCGGGTCAGGGTAGTCCGCGAGCCATCCATAATTGGTGAACTGGAATTTATTGTCCTGGATTCGCTGCTCCCACACAACGTCTCGCCAGCTTCGAATGAGGACATGGATCCCAATAGCCTCTATCTGCTTCACGACCAGGGCCGCGAACTGTCGTCCGGCCGCCCCGTTTTCGGCGATGTCATAGTCGAGAACAAGATGGTCACCCGTTTTTGGATCGATACCGTTTGGATAGCCCGCCTGTTTTAAAAGGGATTTAGCGCGCTCGACGCTATATTGGCTGTATGGATTACGAAAGTTGGGATCATATCCGAACATGCCTGGCGGGATAAGAAACTGTCCGCGGGTGCCACGACCCTGCGAAAATAGGTCCAGAAACGCCTGCGAGTCGATGGAAAGGGAGATCGCTTGCCTCAGTTTGCGTCGGCGCTCGGTATAACCTCCGTATACGGGATCATTCATATTGAAGCAGAAGTAGTCGATGTTGGGAGTGCGGGAGTGTCGAAGCTCGACGCCCTTACTAATCATGTTTGTGGAAAGCGCTCCAGGCCGGCTCAAAACCTGGCTGGAATTCTGTTGGGAGACTCCCGCAATATCCACATAACCTTGTTGAAATAGATTCCAGGCTGTGATCCCTTCAGTCATGTAGTTGAACACCACTTTATCGGCAAGGGGAAGTTGTTTGCCGGCGTCCTGAAGATATCCCGCTTCCCTATCTCCCGGATCGCCTTCGGAGGGATAATACTCCAGGGGACGGTTGGGATTTGCGGTCAGCGTGATTCGCTGTTTTTGGATATACTCCGTCATCATATATGCCCCACAGCCGACCGGGTGACGGGCGAACTCCGCCCCATAATGCTCAATCGCCTCGTGCGCAATGGGCGTGGTAAAATGCATTGTCATCAAGTAGCGTAACTGTGGGTACGGCTGACTCAAAATAATTTTAAAAGCGTATGGGTCATTGGGGACAGGCTGCAGACCTTGCACGTCCACCGTAAAATCTGGTGGCAGATGCGATTTAGCACGTTTTCGGTTCAGGGTCACATACGCATCCATTCCCAGTATCTTGTCTTGCAGATAACTGAGCACGGGACAGGATAGCGTTGGGTCCGCGCTGCGCCGAAACGCATACAGGAAATCTCCGGCAATGATCTCACGGCCTTTGCCACCTGGAAAACACGGATCATCTTGAAAGCGCAGCCCATGTTTGATGTGGAATGTCCATACCTGCCCCTGCTTGGAGATCGTTTTTCCTTTTTCAACAATCCTGAATGGATAGGGCTTATTTTCGGGCATAGTTGCCCCAAGCGCCAGTTCAAGGGTTGCGGTAGGCTGCTGTTTGAGAAAATGATAGTGAAAGTAGGAAGGATAGATGCAGTCGATTACCGATGCAGATCCGGCATCGTAGCTGACGGTTGGATCGAGAGTTTTCAACTCGCTCGTTGTGAAGTAAAGCACCGATCCCGCAGTCTCATGGGGGGGGTACGGGTCGTTGCTGCATCCGATGCCGGTCAACGCCAGGAGGCATGTAAGGAACGCCATCAGAAGCATGTAAGAGATACGTATTTTTTGATTCTCCGGTTGGTCGTTCATATTCGTGTCAACTCTGCCATATGTTACGTCGCTCGTTGTGTTCCGTCAGCGCGCTGCAAAAAACTTCCTGCGGCATTTCTCCCATCGAATTCGTCGGGAAACTTCAGGCCACGCCCCTTTCGTGTAGACTGTATCTCATCGTATCGGATCCAGAGATCGGCAGGAAATACCGAGGAGATGGCGTGATAAAAGTCGAATGGGAAGCAGATGCAGCCATGGCGGGAAAGCACAACGTTTCTCGTCGTTTCAGAGTGGGGAATTCGCGGAAAAAGAGGTTGCCGTGCATCGCATCCATTCGCTTCACAAAGTAAATATTATATTTTTGTTGTGCATTTCCCTCCTTATACCGGACCGAGCTTACGCACAACATGGCTCTATTCATACTGTCAGCGCTAAGACCGTTCAGGGGAAGGTGATGTGCGGATACCAGGGATGGTTTCGATGTCCTGGTGATCCCACCGATTTAGGCTGGGTGCATTGGAGCAGGGATTCCAAGCTGCTCTCGTCTGAAACAGCATGCTTTGAAATGTGGCCGGATATGAGTGAATATTCGCTGTCGGAGCGCCATGCTGCCCCTGGCTTCACGTACCCCGATGGAAGGCAGGCAGATCTCTATACTGCAGACAATGCCCGTACTGTTCTTCGTCATTTCGAATGGATGCGCAATTATGGTGTCGATGGCGCATGGCTGCAGCATTTTTTGGTGGATTTGCCCGGCGGGCCTCTGGAAAAGAGGTATCCATCTCGCCTGCGCGTTCTGAACCATGTTCGGAAAGCGGCGCGCAAGACAGGGAGAGTGTGGGCGATTTCCTACGATATTGCGGCTCTTCCGACCGACCGAATCTACGATGTGCTTACCACAAACTGGAAGCGGATGGTAGACGATGGCGTCATTCATGATCTACGGTATCTCCATGAGGGGAACCGGCCGGTGGTGCAGATCTGGGGCTTTTATTATCACAATGAGTCGAACCTGATGACGGCGGAATTGGCCAACAGACTCATCAACTTTTTCAAGACACCTGGGCGCTATGCCGCATATCTCGTGGGGGGAGGGGACTGGAATTGGCGTCAGAACCCCGATCCGGAATGGCGTAAATTTTACCGTCGTTTCGATATGATCACCCCATGGAACGTCGGTAACTTCTCCACTGACGTGATGGGACAGCGACATGCAAGCATGAGTTTCTGGAACGACGACATTCAGGAGTGCAAGGCTGCCGGTGTACAATGGGTTCCCGTAATCTATCCTGGCTTCAGCTGGGACAACCTCATGCGTAAACCGCCGGGAACGACCACTATCCCACGGCGAGGCGGCCGATTTCTATGGGAACAGTTTCACGAACTCGCGCGACTGCACATCGATTCCGTTTATGTCGCTATGTTCGATGAAGTCGATGAGGGCACCGCGATTTTCAAGGTCACGAGTTCCCCTCCGACTCAGGCCCATTTCGTAAGTTACGACGGATTGCCGAGCGACTGGTATCTTCGCCTGGTAGGAGAGGGAGCACGGATCTTGCGGGGCGATCATCCTGACAGCGTGGAAATACCCCTCAAGCCTTAAATGCGGTCGCGAAAACATGTTGGGCTGCGTTCATATTGTGAAAGATAACTCGATTATAGTTTGAAGGAAGGTGATGAAAAGTATGTTTGAATCGGTCCAGGTTGGGATGGTCGATCAGGCGGATGTCGTCGTGCTTTTTGCTTTCGCGGAGGAACAGGATAGGTACGATGATACGCCGTGGCTTTTCAATGCTGCCGTACAGGCTGCGCTTGGTCGTAAGGAGTTCACCGGCAAAGTCGAAAACCAGGTGGAAGCTTTTTCGAGTGATGGCGAACGATCCATCCGTGTGCTCATTGTCGGATTGGGTAATCGGGAAACCCTCACCACCGAAACCCTACGGAAAGTTGCGGCGGGTGTTGGACGACGCATTGCCAAAACGCGCGAATCGTCTATAAAAATCGAGACTGGCGGGAAGTTTGACAGGTTTTCCGTAGAGGGTGAGGCCGCCGGACGATGCTTTGGAGAGGCGCTGGGTCTTTTAGCCTGGAATGGTCGCATTCTGAGAGGGAAAGGTTCTGAGGAGCAACCGGTCGAACCACTTATTATTAATTCGGCGGATGAGAAGTTTTCAAAGGGATTGGAAGTTGGCCTTGGGTTGGCTGCATCCGCGAACCTGGCGCGAACGCTGAGCCAGACGCCTCCCAATAGCGCAACGCCGCTCTGGATGGCGGATCGCGCTGCGGAAATGGCGGCTGAAACCGGACTCGCGTGCCGAATCGTCAAAGGCGCCGAACTAGAGCAGGAACAGTTGGTCGGGCTCATAAATGTGGGCAAAGCTTCCGTAAACCCGCCTTGTCTGATCCGGCTGGAATATCGGCCCGATGGGCTGTCCACCGCGCAAAAGCCGGTCGTATTGATCGGGAAGACCATCACCTATGACACGGGCGGTTTAAGCTTAAAAGTCAATAATGGGATGGTGGGCATGAAGCGCGATAAGGACGGTGGATGTGCCGTCCTGGGCGCGATGCATGCCATCGCCACGATCATAAAACCAGACTTTCCGGTCGTTGGGATACTGGTGGCCGCAGAGAATTCCGTGAGTGAGACCGCGTTCCGTCCGGACGACGTTTTGACGTATCGTAACGGTGTCACGGTCGAAGTGACCAATACGGATGCCGAGGGGCGCTTGGTGCTTGCGGATGCGCTTTGCTGGGCCTGCGATTTGGAAGACCCGCGCTGTATCGTGGATCTGGCTACTCTTACAGGCGGCGTCGTGACCGCTCTCGGCTCGACCTTTGCCGGACTCTTCTGCGATGACGTAGATCTTCTCGCTCGGCTTGAGGCTGCCGCAACGCGCAGCGGAGAAAGACTCTGGCGGCTTCCACACCATGAAGAGTACCGCGAAATGCTCAAATCGCCGGTCGCGGACATAGTCAACTCCAACCCTAACCGAAAAGCGCATCCCATTCAGGGGGCAGCGTTCCTGGGGTACTTCGTCCGAGAGGGACTACCGTGGGCGCATATCGACATTGCCGGGGTACATGCCGTGGACGCGGATTCCGGACCATATATCAAGGGCCCAACGGGTTTTGGCGTCCGATTACTTGCCGATCTCGTTTCCGGAATGCGGATGGAATAGCGCCCGCGAAATGAGATCCCACATGTGCAGGTTCTGATGTATGTTTACTGCAAAAAAGGCGCTTGGGAGATAATGTGATGATGTGCCTGCCAGAAAAATACTGCTGCCCAGAAGATAACAACCCAGGGAGGCTTCGCCCAGCAACGCCATTCCTTAATACCCTTTGAGAGAGCCAGAAGATAGAAGAGTGTAGCCAGCCCGGACAGCGCCAGCAGTGCGTACTTTTGAAAGATCAATACCAGAAAAGCAGCCTTGCAAAAGGTAAATGCGTATCCCTCAAATTGTTTGCCCTGTTGGTGTCGATTCCATTCGCTCATGGGAACCTCGGTATTTACTTTGCGCCTATGGATGTTTGCAACGTTAGAGGAATCGCGTTGGGACGCGTCTTTCTCCCACGGTGGAAGACGTTGAATTCACAAAAGGAGATCGCCTCGCCGTCAGCAGTCAGAATCTTTGTGCAGCACTGCTCAATGCGCTTTGCGTCATAGGTGTGCGCGTCCATAAATGGTTTTACAACCACACGCAGCACCCGCTTTCCAAACGCTTCCGGATTACCGATGAGAGGAAGCACATCACGAATGCCGCTCTGGCGAAACAAAAGCGCCAGGTCGCGCAGCGTTTGTCTGGCCCGAAGATGGGCCAGATCTGACCAGACGCGTCTAGCGGCGCTCCCGAGTAGGCCACTAAAACTAATGCGGTCGGAAAATAAGTCCAAATATCGGGCGATGTCGAGATGCCGTGTCAATGGCGTTATCTTTCGGCGGTCCGCGTCGAGAAATCCATAGGTCAGCGCGCAGCAATCCGGGTGGGAGCAGGGCAAACCCACAAAATCCGTGGAGCATAGCGCCCCATCGGTCTGGCGTTCAAGTTCCGCGATAACGTCCGTAAGCGTAAGACGATCTGCGGGCTCATAGCCATGTTGATATCTTCCCGTATTCATTACCGGCTGGAATGTGATGCCGCTAATATTGTCCAAAGTCAAAGCGAAACGATATAAATCACCGATTTCGTGTGCGTTCACGCCACGTTCGACCGTCGGAACAAGAGTGACGAACAATCCCGCCTGCCGAGCGCGTACGAGCGCTCCCGTCTTTTCCACGCGGAGATCTTTCCCATACAACCTTTCCTGGACGTCCGGCTGAAAGCTGGAAAAGGAGAAGTAAAGTTCGACGCGGTCCCGGCGGGCGCCAAGCATTTCGACTAACGAATCGCTTTGATAAAGTCGCAACCCATTTGTATTGATGAGCACACGCCCGATGGGATAGGAGAGTGCGAGGTCGAGGATTTCAGTAAATTGCGGATGGATGGTTGGCTCGCCTCCGCTCAACATAAGCACATCGAGCCGGGACTGAGTGCTGAAGAATTGGTCCAACCGTTGTTTGGCTTCGGTTATGGTCATGAAATCATGACCATGCGCATCGGCATAACACGTAGGGCAGCGCAGGTTGCAGGCGAGGGTGATCTCCAGCAATAGCACGCACGTTGGCGGCCCACTCGATCTACCGTCCGTGATGCAAACCTCTTCAGGTCCACAGCAGCATCCCCCGCTAACGCGGTCGGGAACGTACTGCCGGAGCCGAAGATACTCGGCGGCGTCGGAAGCAAGAAGTGCGCTGTGCGCGCCATGGCGAACGCACACGGAGCGCAGCCAGACCTTGCCATTCTCGACCGCAATGCGAGCGGGCACGGCGAGGAGACAGGACGGGCACAACCCCTCGGACTCTTCCGACCAATCTAAATCCGTCGTGGCCATAATGGTCTTCAATCTTTTAATGGGACAGCAAGCCGAATAAGAATTGACCGCGGGTACACATGAGCGTTGCGCCAAAGAGGCCTGCAAAAGTGCCCCAGCCGAGTCCCCTTGAAAAGGTGGGGTATTTGCGCTTTGTGACCGCGTAGACAATGAGACAGACAATGGTTCCGACGTATAGAATGCAGCCTATGCAGCTAACAACCAGCGCAAGTAAGAATCCCCCAACGAAGGGAAATGATTCATTTTCCACTTCAGAATTACTGCCCACCTCAACGGGCATTTGGCGTGAAGAGTCGATCTGTGAAGATTGTAAATCGGCTCCGCAGTTCGGGCAATGTGCGCTGCCTGGCACGATGGGTTGATCACAACTGGGGCAATTTTTCAAGATAAATCTCCCTGGCCCGAGCAAGCGAGCGCATTTTGCAAATGAAAAAGACCAGGCCACCAACACATGCCCATTGTGCGGTTGAAAGGCCCGCAGGTGTCCCTGGCGTCACGCGCAGCGCTTCACCGCCGAACC
>JBBRKX010000180.1:0-7959 GCA_038231675.1 Chthonomonadales bacterium
CTCGGCAAAGATCTTTTGAAGCTGATCAGCCGACATTGCTACTAGACTCTCGCCGCTGCGCATTAGATACCGACCGTTTATGTGTATTGGCATCCCTATCGGCCGAGCAGGAACGGAAAACACAACCACACGCCCATCTGGGTGCAAAACTGCCTCGACATCCACGCGCATTCGAAGCGCATTTAGAAGGCGATGTTTCGTATCCTCTATATTTTCGCACGCAGCAGAACCTATCACGCAGCGCGGTTTGCTATCAGTCACACCGAGAACCAGCCTTCCTCCCAGTTCGTTTGCGAGTGCAACACAATATTCGACAAGTCGATCTTGATTAAACGAATTCTTGGCCTCCTTGAATTCGTAGCGCTCATTTTCGTCTGCCAACAAGATGAGATTTAATTCCGCAACATCCATATCGCTCCCTCGCCTTGTTTCCATTTTACCCGCATAAACTAGTGCAACAGTCCGTCCGATACGTAGAGCGTTTACATAAGGAGTTTGCCGGTAGGGGCTGTTTCCGGGGATAGTATTGTTCGTATAGCGTATATTCGAGTTGCGTGGTGGTCCAGCCTTTATCCGTCGCCCAGCAGGCAATCGCCGTCATGTAACGGTTATAGCCGGGCCACGCGTAGCCGGGTTCGCGCCACGGCCGCGGCAGGTTGGGCTCCCCCGCTCGCCGGATGTCGTGTCTGGAGCTTCGGAATTGTGGCCAGACTACTTTCACAATGACGAGGGTGTCGATCGGCGCAGGCGCATTCCGCGCATAGCCAAGAGACCACGCAAGAAAATGGAGATATTTGGAGGTGAGGACATCGCTCCATCTGAGCGAGCCCGTAAGCAGGCCCCAGACGCCTTCGATACTCCCCGTAGCCTCGATACCGGTCCGCGCCGCAAGCAGTATTGCACTCAACTCGGGCAGTAGGCGCGTGTAGATGGCATGCAGGCGACGGCTCATTGCGCCCCAGGCCCCCGTTAAAGCCAATGCTTCGAGCAGATCCTTGCATTCGCAGCATCGAACAATGTTTTCCGGAGAACAGCGGAGGGTTCCAGGGCGCAATGGATCCAGGCAATCGGCAGGAAACTCGGATGCCAGGAGATGACGGCCCCATATCTCCGTGCGAAACCCCTTAAACGGTCCGACGTCTTGGCTTTTCGGAAGCCATGTCACCGGATTCTCGATGCGCCCAGCCCAATACGCCGTGTCTTCATCCCAATCCCATTCCAGCAGCATTCCGGCGACCATCCTTTAATGGCGGTTCGAGAGGATCCGTATCTCGCCAGGCCGAAGCGTCAGCGCAACAAAGCGTGCGCGGCCATCCCTATAGGTGCGGGCGGCCACCGTTTTCGTTGGGACCTTATTGCTGAACAGAACGTCGAAGGGCTCATCCTGAGCATTGAGGACCATATCCACAATCACCTGGCCGGTCCATGCCTGCACCAGGCTTGGGTTGGCGACGATCAGAATCTCCTGTTCGCTCAGGATGCGTGAAAAGGCGACCGGCTCGCCGGGCATGGTGGCGATTCCGAAATGCTCGGCATCGGTGGAGACGGATCGGAAATATTGCCGGCCATAGCGTAGCGCGGCCTGACGAGCCCGCAATTCCGAGAGTTCGTGCAGGTAAAGGTAAAACGGATGTGCCGCATCGAAAGCTTCCGGAGCGCCCCACAGCGCCTCTCGCACGGCCTCATCGTCCTTCCCGTCCCCACGTAACCCCTGTTCCGTGCCGTAGTACACACAGGGAATGCCCTGTAGTGTAAACAGGCATCCCAGCGCAATCTTCAAATGGTCATCGAAGGCATGCGGATCGTCCGACGGGCTGCTGTAGATGCGGTGGTACTGGTCGTGATTGTCCAGAAAGGTGACAAAGAAGCGGCTCGTCTCGCCATGCGTACCCAGGATATGCCGTCCGACCGATTTTCTATGGTCGAACATGTGCGACAGTTCCGCCGGGGAGCGCTTGCCCTGGATGACGTCCGGCAGGACGAACATGAGGGGAAAGTCGAGAGCGGCATCGGCCGCCTCCATTTCATCGGAGCCGGTGACCGTGTTACGGCCGACATATTGCGCGATCATATCGTCCCCGTCGAACACCTCGCAAAAGATAAAGAAATTCTTTTTGCCTATGCTCGCCGCGAATTCGCGCAGGGAAGAGCAGAAGGTGCGGCCGAAGTCCTTGTCGATGTGCTTGAACGCATCCACACGCAGGCCATCGATATCGAACTTTCCGACCAGATATTCGCAGCAGCGGATCAGGGTCTTACAGGAGTCGGTCGATCCATCGGTTACGATCGTCTTCAGCGCCTTGAAGTCCGCTCCATCTTCCGTGCCATCGCCCTGCCGGTGGAACTGGCTGTTCGATCTCAACTCCATGGGCCATACTCCCGCATCGGCGGAATCTCTGGGAATAGAGGTTGCATCCGCCCAGTCCGGTCTCGGCTTTCCATGCTCGTCCCGCCACTGCACGGGGTACGGGTCAGGCCGAAAAGGAGCCGTGGCGACCGTTGTCCCGTCTTCCATCACATACGCGAAGACGTCGCCGGCATGGTGCAGCACAATGTCGAAGATAATATATATTCCCCGCGCGTGGGCCTCGTCGATCAGCTGCTGGAGTTCCTCTTCGGCGATGCGCGGATCTTTTCGAGCCGCGTCGATGTCCGACGCGAAGCGCGGCTCGATCGCCAGGAAGTCCTGAACCCCGTAACCGTGGTAGGTATTGAGATATTGACAGTTCTTTAAAACCGGGGACAACCAGATCGCGGTGACGCCTAGTTCACGCAGATACGGCAGCCGTTCCCGAACCCCATTGAACGTGCCCCCCTGGAATACATCCATGTTATGGCCGTTCCAGGATGCTTTAGGGGGCGCTTTGGGATTATCGAATCGATCGATCAGCAGCTGATACATCCACGTATCTCGCCAATCGATGGGAGAAGGGAAGGGCGTGACAATCGTTTCGGCTTTGCCGTCCACCAAGACTGTTTTCGTGCCGGGTTCGCGCAGAGACTTAAAAAGACCCGAAACGTACGGGTCATGAATGGATCGAATCATGGGTTCAGAATGCCTTTATCGAGATCGCCACAGCGCGGATCGCAACCGAGGTACGCGGATGCGTCTCTCTTGTTATCGGCGCGCGGAGCCCTGCGGCTTATGGCGGGTCATTCTTTTATGGCGATGATCTTGCCTCTTCTGAGTCCGTACGGCGCCATGATTCGGATTACGGCAAAGTGCAAGGAAAGATCACCAATACGCGAGCGCCCCCGGCTTCTTTGCCTCCAAACAGAATCTGGCCCTGGAGATCATGCCGGACCAGAGCGGCGACGAGTGTCAGCCCCGCGCCCGCGTTTGCATCCACGTCGAATCCGGCAGGGAACGCTTCCCCGTCGTTCTCGACTTCAAGAACACAGTCCTTCTGCTCACTATGGAACCGAACGTGAACTTCCCGCTCGCCATGTTTCGCGCCGTTCAGCACCAGTTCGTTTACGATCAGCGCGAGCGCCGTCGCCTGCCGAACGGAAAGGTCCACATTCACGATGGAAACCTGGATACGCGTGCCTCTAAGGGTTGTTTTCAGCAGAGTGATCAAACGTGCAAGCACGGCGTCCGAGGGAAGTTCGCGCTCAGTTTCGTCAGAGGCCTGGGGGGCGCGCATCAATAACTCATGTATGGAGGCAAGAATCAGAATCTGACTGGAAAGCCTTTTCACCTGATCGATAGGCAAAGCGTCGTCGTAATCGAACATTAAATTGTCGATGAGCGCGGAAAGCACCTGAAGATTGTTCTTGACGTGATGATGAGTCTCTTGGATGTTCAGTCGGAGACGCTCATTTAGCCGCACAATCCGATCTCGCGTGGAGTTTTGCTCGGTAGTATCCGTGCAAACGCCGATGGCGCGCCATCGGTTGCCCGGCTCGATGGTCTCCACCCGTACATCCTCGTGCAGCCATCGTACTGTTCCATCCGCGAGGATACATCGAAACTCCTGCACGTAGCTTTCCCCGGCCCGAATGCAGGCCGTGCCATGAAGATCACAACGAGCCCGGTCTTCCGCGACACGGCTTCGATACCAGCCTTCCCTAAAACTCTCGCCCTCCCTGAGAGCCAGTGGAAGGAAGCGCCGAGCGCCGTCCGGATCCGCCAGGCGCAAGTTCCACCATAGCAGGGGGCCATCGTGATGATCTTCGATGTCCGCATACCAGAGGATGCAGCGTGCTCCGGCCATAATGGCCTCAGCCACGGTATGGGCGCTGCGTTCCGATTCGCGGAGCAGCGTGTTCAAGCGGGTCATCTCGCCGATGTCGCGTGCAAGCGTGGAAACGCCGATGACGTGGCCATGGTCATTCCTGATTGGCGAGATCGTCAGGAGGACATGAAGGAGCGTTCCGTCCTTTCGAACGCGGATCGTCTCGTGCCGCTCTACCCTCCCCCCGGCGCGAATCCGCTTGAGAAGGCAAGGATCCTCCGCCACCTGATCCGGTGGAAAAAGGAGGGTCCTGGAGCGGCCGATGATCTCCTCCGCCGAATATCCAAAAATGCGTTCCGCCGAGGCGTTCCACGCTATGATGACGCCATCCAGGGTACTGGAGAGAATGGCGTCTTCCGACGCCTCGACGATCGCCGCCAGGCGATGTCGATGCCCCTCCGGTCCCAGGAAAAAAGCAGACGTCATTGGGGCGTCGTGGAGCACCACTTTTTGGGCGCAGACCGCCAGTGCTCCATCTCCGATAAATTGTTCGAGTCTTTGCTCGGCCTGTTCACGCGCCGCGCGCTCCTGTTCGTAGAGCCGATGCCAGTCCGTCTCTTTCTGGGCGAACGGGCCCCCTTCCGAGACGACCGCGCCGTCTATGGCCGGGTCGTCAGCTTCCTGTATAGCCATGCCACTACCTCATCCCCAATTCAGTCTATCTTTTCGGACTTACGCAGGGCGGAAATTGTTTCGTTGGGAGGGATATGTATTAATAAAGGACGGAAGGCATCCAAACGGAAACGGCGGGATCGTACGGTCCTTTCGCCATGTAATTCAGGACACGGAGGATCCGGCTCCCCTCTTGGAGGGATCGCCGGAACAGATCTGTCTGACGCAGAGGACACATGAAACTGGCCTGGTGCGGCGGCAGCGAGCGCCCGGCTTCCTGAATGACCGCGAGAGCGTCCTCTTCTGTCCGCGCCGATCCATGTCCGAACTCTCCCGGAATGAGATACGCCAGAAGCTCTCCCTCGCGTTCTCGTACAAACGCCGGAACGCCTAAACGTAGAGAGGTCGCGATCTCCTTTCCTCGGCTCGTTTTATGCACATGCAGGGCAAGGGCCTCCATGGCGGGGAGATCGGCCTTGCTGGCCGGCCGCGCCACGCCGGCCGAGGAAGTTAGGCCAGACGGACACCGCATCCATGCGATCCCTTCTTTGACGTCAAAGCCGAGAGAAGTATAGAGGGCGAGTGAGGTGAGATTGTACGAGTCTTGCGTAAGGCGAATCTGAGAAATGCCCTGGCGTCGCGCATAATCCAGAACATCGTGCATCAGGGCTCTCCCGGTCCCCTGGCTTTGCACGGTGCAGTCGACGGTCAACGGGCCGATGCCCGCCACCGCTCCTCCAAGCGTTAGAAAATTAGAGCCGACCGGCCGGCCATCGCTCAGGGCCACGACTCCGTAAAAGTCTTCGCCGTCCACCAGCATGGCCAGAACATTACATGCGATCTCGACGGATGGGAAGTCGGCAACGAACCCATGGGATTCGGCAACTTGCTTGAACGCCTCGTAGGCGATCCGCCCGATTTCCGGCACATGTTCCCTTTTCGCCGGCACAAGTTCCAGAGTCATGGTTTGCAGCATCTTTTCAAGCAGGTACAGTGACGATCGAGGAGGCGATCAGTTGAGAAGCGCCTTGCTGCTGATTGATGGCAAGCGCCAGCGCCGAAATGGCCACCGAAGCGGCCGGACTGCCAGCCGCTCCAGTAATCAGCGACGTTTCAATTTGACTGCTGTTCGCGGATCGCGCGGCGTTTGCCGCGAGGATAGCGTTCGCCGCCGCGCCATTGATGGGGCCGATAGACATAGGGCATCTCTCCTGACTATATTTAGATCAGAGAATTATCGGCCCGACTCCCGCAGTTCTGTAATCCTCGGCCCGGCGGACGAGCGATCCTACGCACGGCTATATACCAGCGGATTCAGGACGCTTGCAGCCGGATCACCGGGCTTTAAGTCGGGCAGCCAGCGTTCGATGTCGTCCTGCTGAAACTTGCTTTGCGGTTTCGTGACATGCGTGCCGTCGGCGAAGTAAATGATCGTCATCACTTCCCGCATCGTGGAGGTCGGGTTTCCCGGCGCGCAGTGCAATGTCCAGCCCGTGTGGAAAGTTGCGTCGCCCGCCTGCATCGCCCCATAATGGACTTTCGGAAAGCCGCGATCTGCAACGAGATCGTTAAAGTCGCGCTCGGAATCGTCTGAGATCGGCGCGTCGTCGCGTACCGGCCGCAAGTCGCCGTGGGCGTGTGAGCCCGAGGCGAAGGTCATGCTCCCTATTTCCGGCAGGATCGGCACCAGCGGCATCCACATGGTAACCGTCTTGCGCGTGTCCAATGGCCAGTAGCTCTGGTCTTGATGCCAGGGCGTGGGCCCTCCCCCCGGCTCTTTGAAGAGCGCCTGATCATGGTAAAGACGCACGCCGTCCGTGCCCAGCAATGCTGCTGCGATCTTTGCGAAGCGGCGCGCCAGGGTAAACCGCCGCACCGCGCTGTCCTGCTCCCAGAGGTTCATGATCTGCAGAAAGGCTTTGCCATAGGTGTCGCGCTCCTCCAGCGGCCGCGTCTCCGTGTTGAACCTCTCCGCCGCCTGGTTGAGGATCGGGCGATATGCCGCGATCTCTTCCGGAGAACAGACCGCTTTGAGCAGTGCGTGCCCGTTCTGTTGGAAGGCGGATATTTGTTCCACCGTTAGCGCGTAATCCGTATTCAAGTCCGGCAATGCGCTGCCCTGGGTCTGTGTTTGTGTCATGTGGTTTTCCTTCCGGCCCCCGCGTTGAGGCCTGTTGGGGCGGTGCTCGCGGCACTTATGGCTTTTTGTACGTCCGCCCCCGTCTGTTCCGATGCACTAATCTTACAACAAAGCAGCGTTTCCGTCCATCCGGCAAAGGGCCAATGGGGACGCCAATTATAGGGCTAGCCGGCCGGCGAGGAGAAATCTTTTCGGTATACGAGCGTATTTGTTCTTAATCGCAACGTAAAAGATCTGTAGCGGCACATCCATTTACGTTAAAAATAGGGTATCTTCTGTTGTCGCGTACTTAACGAAACCGGAAAAGGCATCTTCTCAGGGATTACGCGCAACGTGTTTTGTTTGAGAAAGCCTGTGCGACGCCCGCATGGGCCTCGGCCGCAGGTCGTTTTTCGACGCGTGCCGGGCTTATGCCGATTCCCGTTCTGTTTCGACGATGCGATTGTATTCCGACAAAGACGCCTTTTATGGAATGCGACGCGATACGTTTCAAAAAATCTTTAAATTCAGGTTATATCGAAGATGAACACAACCACGTACGGAATGCACCTCACCTTAAGGGTTTCCAACGTTGAGCGCCCTTCCGCACTCAACGGCTCCCGGGAAATATCCGATCTGCTGAAAACGCTCGTCCATAGGATCGACATGCGTATTCTTGCAGGCCCATTGGTCGGCGAAGAAGAAGGGGATGCAGACCATAGCGGTTGGTCCGGAGTGGTGATATTGTACGAGTCGCACGCCGCCATCCATACCTATCCTAACCGTCGCGAAGCCTTCATCGATATCTTCTCCTGCGTTCCGTTCGATCCGATGATGGTGAATGAAACGTTGTCGGATTTCTTCGGCAGCTTCGATATCATGGAAGAGAACCTGTTCCATCGCGGGATCCACTGGGGAGCGGACGTCAAAAAGGAAATGCGTTCGTGGGTAGAGTCTCGCTGACTGGCGGCACGCTCCCCTGGCGCGGCC
>JBBRKX010000181.1:0-7935 GCA_038231675.1 Chthonomonadales bacterium
ATGAACCGGTTTTTTTAAGCTGGACGGGAAGCACGATGCATTCTCCGTCATACGCTGGTCGGGAAAGGAACATACGCATGAGTGAAAGAGTCGCGGTATTGGGATTGGGGTATGTAGGATTGCCTGTCGCCCTGGCATTTGCAGCGGAGTTCCCAAACACAATCGGTTTTGATGTTAATACCGACAAAGTCAATTCTTTACGCGCTGGCGTCGATCGAACAGGCGAAGTCACACGCGCGGAACTCGATGGTTCGTCTTTGATTATCACAAGCGATCCGGCGATTTTGGCGGAAGCCACCTTTTTCGTCGTGGCGGTGCCCACACCGATCAACAAGGAACACACACCGGACCTTACGCCACTTGTCCGCGCCTCGGAAACCGTCGGCAGGGTGCTTCAACCGGGTGCGGTAGTCGTTTTTGAATCCACGGTGTACCCTGGGGTCACGGAAGAGATTTGCGGACCAACGATCGCAAAGTTTTCAGGCTTACGTCAGGGGATAGACTTCAAGCTCGGCTATTCGCCGGAACGCATCAATCCCGGTGACAAAGAACATACCCTGGCGAAAATAACCAAGGTAGTTTCCGGGGAAGACGACGACACGCTGGAGCGCGTTGCGAATGCCTACGCCGCCATCGTTCCTGCAGGCGTCCATCGCGCCCCATGCATCAAAGTCGCAGAAGCCGCGAAGGTCATCGAAAATACCCAGCGTGATCTCAATATCGCCCTTATGAACGAGTTGGCTCTTATTTTCGATCGCCTGGATATTCGCACAAGCGATGTGCTGGCGGCCGCCAGGACCAAGTGGAACTTCCTGCCATTTTCGCCGGGGTTGGTGGGCGGTCATTGCATCGGTGTCGATCCCTATTACCTGACGGCGAAGGCCGAAGAGGTCGGCTACCATCCTCAGGTGATCCTTGCCGGCCGTCGGATCAACGACGGCATGGGATCTTATATAGCGCAGCGCCTTGTCAAGATGCTGATCCGCGCCAACATGCCGGTGAATGGAGCGCGGATCGGGATCCTCGGGCTTACGTTCAAGGAAAACGTTCCGGATTTACGTAACAGCCGCGTACCCGATATCGTAGCGGAATTACGCCAGTTCAGCATCGAGCCAATCGTTCACGATCCGGTGGCGGATGCCGATGAAGCTCTCGAGGAGTATGGCCTTCCTCTCGTCAGTTGGGACGCCATCGAGAATCTCGACGGCCTGATACTGGCCGTCAGTCATCGGAGTTACCTCGAAATGCCATGTAGCGCGCTCCTTAGCCGAATACGTAGCGGAGGGGCGCTCATAGACGTAAAATCCGCGCTTTCCCCGGATTGTATTCGCGCCGATATCAGTTACTGGTGCCTGTAAAGGCCTGATCGCCCCCATAACGGGGGCCATCGGTCGCAAACGTCGAACTGTTTTTGTCGATTAAAAGGAGAGCGTATTGGGCTCCAATCTGATTACCGGAGCGGCCGGCTTCATCGGCTTTCATGTTGCAAAGCGGCTGCTTTCGGAAGGCCACGATGTTGTCGGCCTGGACAATCTGAACGACTACTACGATGTCAACCTCAAGAAGGCGCGTCTGGCTCAATTACAGACGTTTCCAGGGTTCACGTTTGTGCGTGCCGAATTAGCGGACAAGGACGTGATCGCAAACACATTTAAAGAGGCAATGCCCGAGCGCGTCATCCATCTCGCGGCCCAGGCAGGCGTCCGCTATTCTCTCGAAAATCCGCATGCTTATGTGGAAAGCAATCTCGTCGGCTTCATTAACATATTGGAGGGGTGCAGACATTACGGCGTGCAGCACCTTGTGTACGCCTCTTCGAGTTCTGTCTATGGCTCCAACACGAAAATGCCGTTTTCCACGCGCGACAGCGTGGATCATCCCGTCAGTCTCTATGCGGCCACCAAGAAGGCGAACGAATTGATGGCGCATACGTACAGCCATCTATATAGCCTACCAACCACAGGCCTCCGTTTTTTTACGGTCTATGGTCCCTGGGGTCGCCCCGATATGGCGCTGTTTATGTTCACGCGTGCGATCCTGGAGGATCGGCCCATAGACGTATTCAATGGGGGAATGATGAGGCGTGATTTCACCTATATCGACGATATCGTCGAGGGCATCCTGCGCACTGCAAACCGGATCCCGCTCTCGGATCCAACCTGGTCTCCTGATGTACCCGACCCGGGGTCCAGCAGCGCGCCTTACAAAATCTACAATATCGGAAACCATGATCCGGTGGAGTTGATGCATTTTATCGCCGTGTTGGAAGAGTGCCTTGGCAGGAAGGCAACGAAGAACATGCTTCCGCTGCAGCCAGGTGACGTGCCCGCCACCTATGCCGATGTCCAGGATCTGTTTAATGACACGGGCTTTCAGCCCACCACGTCGATTGAAACGGGCATCGCCCGGTTTGTCGCCTGGTACCGTGACTATTACAAGGTCTGAAGGCTAATATTGTCAAATAAATACGAAAAAAAACCAGGGATTGGTCATAATGCGCAGCTTCGGCCCAGATTACCTGGTAAAATACCAAAGAGATCTTTGTCGGATGCCGTGTGCGATCTCAATTTGCGTTACTTGTGGCTCCCTTCTTCACCCGGAAGCCGCCGGGCTCTCATTGGGAGCGCTCGTCCAAACGTTTTTCCGATTGCCAGGTCTTCCCTCCATCGCCTGGTGTCGAAGCACAAAGTAGAATACGAAGTCGCTGTCGGATATCCCCCTCACTTTCTGGTTCATGCAGGGCCGGGCGTTTTGGTCGTCAAAATTTGCCAGGCTGCCGTGCAAGGAACAAACCCCGCATGAAGAAGGTACTTCGGATAATTGGGCGTTTAAACGTCGGTGGTCCAGCGATACACACCGTGTTGCTCACTGCCGGCCTTGATCCCCTCAAGTTCGAGTCGCGTCTGGTCACGGGAACCGAGGGTCCGACGGAAGGAAGCATGCGTTACCTTGCGGAAGAACGCAATATCGAGCCCTTATGTATCCCGGAGATGGGTCGGGAGATCTCATTGCGAGAGGACTTTATCGTTCTGTGGAAGCTTATTTTACTGATCCGACGGGAAAAGCCGGATATCATCCACACCCATACCGCAAAGGCAGGGACGGTAGGCCGCCTGGCGGCTCTTATCGCTCTTCCTGGAAGAAAGAAGCTTTTGTATCACACGTTCCATGGACATGTTTTCCATAGTTATTTTAGCGCCCGGAAAACGCGCGCTTTCATTCGTATCGAACGGTTTCTCGGTCGCTTTACAGATCGGCTTATCGCGGTAAGCGACCTGACGAAAGAAGAGCTCGTCCGCTACGGAGTCGCAAACGCGGAAAAGATCACGGTGATCCCGCTTGGCCTCGACCTGGACCCTTTCGCCGATTGCGCTCGGTTTCGAGGCGAGTTACGGTCCGAGTTACATCTTCCCCCCAATGCGGTTCTGGTGGGACTTGTGGCCCGACTGGTTCCTGTAAAGGATATCGCAACCTTTCTTCGTGCGGTCCACTGCGTAGCGGACAGTCATCCAGACGCCTACTTTATTCTTGTAGGCGATGGTGAGCTTAGGGAGGCTCTGGAAGAGCAGGCTCGTTCGTTCGGGCTAGGAGATCGCATTCGGTTTCTGGGATATAGAAAAGATCTGGCGCGCATCTATGCCGACCTCGACATAGTGGCTCTTTCCTCCTTAAATGAAGGATTGCCGGTAAGTCTTATCGAGGCAATGGCTTCCAGTTGTGTTGTTCTCGCCACATCGGTTGGCGGGGTTCCCAATCTCATCGAAGACGGGAAAACGGGATTTCTTGTGCCCGCAGGCAATCCTGATGCGTTTGCGGACGTGCTCGACCGCGTGCTGCGTAACTCGCAGTGCTGGCCCATGGTAAGAAGCACGGCGCGTGAATTCGTTTTGGAGCGTTTTCACGTTAATCGCCTTGTGAAAGATATCGAGAGGCTGTACCAGAACTAGAACCGTCGATTTCAATCCCTATTCACGGTTTACTCACGTTTCGGTATGGCCACACCGTGGTTTCCACCCCAAGACGGGATACTTCCTGCCAATGAAGTAAAGGCAAGGACTAAGACGAGGAGAATTCTTCACGATGAACGTACTGATTACTGGAGGCGCCGGCTTCATCGGTTCCCATCTGGCGGATACTTTGATTGAGCGGGGAGATGAAGTCTATGTCATTGACGACCTTTCCACCGGAAACATAAACAATATTTCACATCTTCGTTCCCATCCGCGGTTTCATTTGATTATCGATTCCGTTATGAACGAGGCGGTGATGAATGAATTGGTCAATCGCGTGGACCATATTTATCATCTCGCCGCAGTGGTCGGCGTCAAGCTCGTTGTCGATAGCCCGGTCCACACGCTTGAAACGAACCTCAAGAGCAGTGAAATCGTGTTTAAGCTTGCCTATCGTTTCAACAAGAAGGTTCTTCTGGCATCCACTTCGGAAGTGTACGGCCGGCACTTTGAAAACAAGCCGCTTTCCGAGACCGACGAAAGAATTTACGGACCGACGACAGTGGGCCGATGGAGTTATGCGACCGCCAAGGCAATCGACGAATTCCTTGCACTGGCCTATCATCGCGAACGCGGCATGGGCGTCGTCATAACCCGTTTCTTCAACACGGTCGGCCCTCGCCAGACAGGCCAATACGGAATGGTCATTCCACGTTTCGTTCAGTCTGCCCTGGATGGACGTCCAATCACGGTATATGGAGATGGGACCCAATCTCGGTCGTTTACGTATGTCGGCGACGCGGTATGGGCAATCACTCATTTGATGGGCTGCACCGAAGCCATCGGCGAAGTCTATAATGTTGGGAATGGCGAAGAGATCACCATTCTCGACCTTGCGCACAAAGTCAAAGCGATGACGAATTCTTCTTCCGAAATCCGTTGCGTTCCCTACGAGACGGTTTACGGACAGGGTTTCGAGGACATGGAATTCCGCACGCCAAATATCACCAAAATCGCTAACTGCATCGGTTTTCATCCCACCGTGAACCTGGACGGTATTCTTAAGCGCGTCATCTGCTACTTCGAAGAGAGAGCGCCTCTCGCGGTCGTTTCCGAATCGACCGTCAAGGCAAGGGCACTGCGCTAGATGGCTCATCAAGACCTGGCCACGGCAGCAGTGTTGGGGTTTGCCCTTCTGCTTTCGCTTGTTTTGACTCGTGGGATGATCAACCTGGCGAATCGCAAAAAATGGCTCGTCCCTCCTAAAGCGGACAGATGGCACCAAAAACCAACCGCTTTGTACGGCGGCATCGCCATTGTCGCCACATATACGATCGGATGCCTGGCTCTCCTTGTCCGGCCGGAATTCCGTAATCGCTACGACCTCATCGGTCTGTTCTCCGGCGGAATGGTACTCTTCATCGTCGGATTATGCGATGACGCTTACGCATTGAATCCGTTGGTGAAGTTGTTGGGACAGGTCATGTCCGTAACCCCATTTCTGGTGGGAGCAGGCCTCGCCTTCACATCGGCGATTTTTGTCGTCAGCATCCCATTGGTCTTGTTCTGGATGGTGGCGCTGTCCAACGCGTTCAATCTGTTAGACAACATGGATGGTCTCTCTGCGGGGACCGCCGTGGTGGTTGGACTGGTGCTGTCCGCCTACTGCTTCTTGCGCCCGACGGTCGGGTTCCATGCCACCGGTGCGCTTTGCGCGTTGACGGCTGCGTCAAGCCTTGGGTTCCTGTACTTCAATTTTCGACGCAAGGGTTCCGCACGCATCTTTATGGGGGACTGTGGAAGCATGTTCCTCGGATACATGCTTTCCGGGCTGGCCGTCATCGCATTCTGCCCTACCGCGCCCAGTTCCATCGTGAACGGGGCCTCGCAGTGTGCACTCGCTCTCCTCGTAATGGCACTGCCGATTTTGGACACCACGCTTGTCATCATCATCCGAAAGCGAGAGGGCCGTGCGATCTCGCAAGGCGGCAAGGATCATACATCACATCGGCTGGTATATTCGGGATTTTCGGAAAAGCAGGCGGTGCTGATATTGTTCGGCGTCAGCTTGCTTGGAGGGCTGGCGGCCCTGGTCGTAGCCCGACAACACCAACCGGCGCGGATCTTCCTGGTTCTGGCGGGCTGCACCGTGCTGCTCGTGCGTTTCGGTGCGTATTTGAGCAGGTTTTCGGGTGTGCGTCCGCTTCAGGGCGCCGACAACGTCGCAAGTCCGCAACGTGAACCGGTCCACCGCAATTAGAACGCGAACGTACAAATGGCGGGCCCGGAGAGAATTCTCTCCGGGCCCGCCTGCATTTTGCCGCATGGTTTCGATTAAAATGGTCGGGGTGACAGGATTTGAACCTGCGACCTCTGCGTCCCGAACGCAGCACTCTACCAAGCTGAGCCACACCCCGATACGGAAGGCGCAACCACTCCCGCAGCTGCCTGATAGTATAGCACGAGCGAGTCGATTCGTCAAGGAATACGCGCGTTTTCCGGTCTCGATCCGAAGTGGTTCCGCGGACGGTCGTTGGCTTGCAGAACCATTGGGAGCAGGGTACACTGAGTGCTGACGGACCGGGCCGCCCATGAGCGCCGTGAAGTCGATCGCTAGTTGAGGAGATGCCCGCCGTGCCCACCGCCGCATTTGCAACCCTTGGGTGCAAGGTAAACCAATATGAAACCCAGCATATTCTCGACGAGTTCGAGGAGCGCGGTTTTGCCATCACGGAATTCAATTCCGTAGCGGATGTCTATGTCATCAACACCTGTTCGGTCACTCAGGCGGCGGAACGTAAGTCCCGGTACATGGTGCGCAAATTGGCCCGACAGAATCCAGACGCCATTGTCGTAATGACGGGCTGCTATGGCGAGATGGCGCGCATCAAAGGAGAAGTCGTTGAAGAAGCGACTTTCACCGTGCCGAACCATGAAAAGATGCGCACATTATCCAGGGTTTTGGAAGCCTATCCCCATCTTACCGACGCCCTTGCACACGAGACGCCTCCGGTTCGCCGCCCGGCCCATAGACGCACACGAGCAACCATAAAAGTACAAGACGGCTGCAATGTTTACTGCTCCTTTTGTTCCATTCCCTACACGAGGAAGGTGATGGCTTCACGCTCGCCACAAGAGATCCTGGCGGAAGCAGTCCGACGTTCCGAAGCGGGAGATCGGGAGATCGTCGTCACGGGCGTGCTGGTGGGAGCCTACGGTCAGGAGACGGGTAGAATCTGGAAACATAGCGAGATTGAGGATCTGGCTGACCTATTGCTTGCCCTCGCCAGAGTGCCGGGAATCGAACGGGTGCGGCTCTCATCCATCGAACCGACGCAAGTCACGGACAAACTTCTGAATGCCTTTGCCTCAGAAGAGCGCCTGTGCAGACATCTTCATATACCCCTCCAGAGCGGCGATTCCGGCATTTTGAAGGCCATGAATCGCCCTTATGATCAGGGTTATTATCTTGAACGGTGTCGCCGCGCCTATGCAAAAATTCCCGGGCTTGCGATTACAGCCGACATTATGGTCGGCTTTCCCGGAGAGGACCGCGCCGCGTTTGAGAATACGTTACACGTGGTTAGAAACGTGCAGTTTGCCCGCGCGCATCTTTTTCGCTACTCTCCGCGTCCGGGAACTCCCGCTGCAACGCACCTTAACCAGGTTTCGGACGTCGAGAAGGAGGACCGCAGCAAAGAGCTGTCCGCCGCGTGCCGAGAGACTCAAGCTTCGGTCATCCGACGTTATATCGGAAGCGAGCAGGCGGTGCTCGTGGAAGGAAAGGCCGGATCAGGCAATGCTTTGCCGCAATCAGACGACGGCGACACGGGAAACGCGGGCCATGAACTTGTTGGCATTACGGCGCCATCCCCCACCGGACTTCTGACGGGATATACCAGCAACTACATTCGGGTCCAATTCACGGGGGGAACCCATCTCATCGGCAGACTCGTGAACGTTCGGCTGCTGGAACCGACAGGTG
>JBBRKX010000182.1:0-7905 GCA_038231675.1 Chthonomonadales bacterium
ATGCGCTACTTCAAGGGCACGGTCGAGTACGATGGAACGGACTTCGCCGGGTTTCAAGCGCAGCATGGCGTTCGGACCGTTCAGGGCGCTCTGGAAGAGGCGATCTTACGACGCACCGGTCAGGCGATTCGCCTGACCGGCGCCGGGAGAACCGATGCCGGCGTGCATGCGGTCGGTCAGGTTATCAGCTTCGGAGTGGAGACTACGATTCCACGGGAACGATTGGCTTTGGCGTTGAACGGCGTTCTGCCTAAAGACGTTGCCATCCGTGAAGTGGAAGAGGCCGACGCCGGGTTTAGCGCCCGTTTTTCGGCTTCCGCCAGGGTCTACGCCTATCTGATCCTGGACCAGCCGCTGCGGTCGCCGATCCTGCACCGATACGCGGCCTTCTGCCCACGGCCTCTGGATGTGAGCCCTATGCAGGAAGCGGCGAACAGTCTATTGGGGGAGCGCGACTTCGCGGCGTTCACCAATGAACTGGATCCGTCGCAGACAACCATGAGGGACGTGCGGAGATGCCAGGTCGGGCGCTACCGCCGATTCGTCCTTGTACGGATCGAAGCCAATGCGTTTCTGCGCGGCATGGTCCGTACGATCGTGGGAACACTGATAGACATCGGGCAGGACAGACGGCCGGTTCGAACGATGATCGACTTGATCGCTTCTCGCGACAGGCGCCAGGCGGGACCTTCCGCACCGCCGCACGGCCTTGTTTTAATGAAGGTGCGCTACGGCGAACGCAAACAATACGGCCGGAAGCTTCCGGAGCCAGGATGATGGCGGCGACGTTCGCCGCACAGTAGAGGCCGCCGCAAGGTACGGCCGGGAAACATTCGAGGATACATCATGAAAACAACTGTTTCGGCCCGCCCCGAAGACATGGAGGCCCAGCGCGTCTGGTACGTGATGGACGCAACCGACAAGCCTCTGGGTCGATTGGCGGTAGACGCCGCAAAAATTCTACGCGGCAAGCACAAGCCTATCTTTACACCGCACGTCGACACGGGTGACCACGTCATTATCATCAATGCGGAAAAAGTCGCCATGACCGGCGCCACCAAGCCGAAGGAAAACGTGTACCACCATACCGGTTGGCCGGGCGCATTGAAGAGTATTCAGCGCCAGCATGAGTTGGACAAGAAGCCTGAAGAGGCGATCCGCCGCGTCGTACGCGGCATGATCCCTCATAACAAGCTTGGTGACGCCGTCATCAAGAAGCTAAAGGTCTATCGGGGCCCCGCGCATCCCCATGAGGCGCAGCAACCCGTTCCCTATACGGGCGGCGTTCAGAATAGAGGAGAGTAACGCGTGGCAGAAGCAATTCAAAATCGCTATTATGCAACCGGCAAACGCAAGAACGCCGTTGCGCGGGTCTGGATCGTCGCGGGAACGGGTGTTGTCACCATCAACAACCGCGCCGCTGAAAAATATTTGGGCCGCGCCGTGCTGTCCAAATTGATCCAGCAGCCATTCGCCATCACAGACACCGAAGGCCGATTCGATGTGATCGCCCGCTGCAAGGGCGGCGGCATCTCCGGCCAGGCGGGCGCTGTCCGCCATGGCATCTCCAAGGCTCTGCTCGAAGTCGATCCCGAGCTTCGCCCTCGGCTCCGGCGCACCGGTCTGCTGACACGCGACCCACGCGTTAAAGAGCGAAAGAAGTACGGTCGCAAGCGCGCCCGACGAGGCTTCCAGTTCAGCAAGCGGTAAGGCTGCACGGATTGCTCACTTCTTTTCCGACAGAAGGAAACCCCTGCTGTTCCTTCTGTCGGATGCTCTTCCATGGAACTTTCTGCTGAAGATCTCTCTGCGATCAGCCGATAATCTTACCGGGTGCGTACACCCAAATTCCACGTAAACCGTTTTCCTCTCTTTTCGTGTGTTGTCCCTTGTAGGGAGAGGAACCAGGAGGACCTGTGTTGCTTGTCCACACGCCTGTCTGGTCTCGCGCGCCTTATATCGCCCGATGCTTCCTTATCGCGGCCGTCGCCGGCCTCTCCTGCCTTTCCCTGAACGCACATGCGGACGGTGACCTTACCCTGGAGCTTCCTCCATCCCAGGCCTCGCAAGATGCGCTTGCGGCGCAGGCGGCTGAGGTCCGAACGGTCAATATGCGTTCCCATGTCGTTTCCCACAAAGCGTCGCCGCGCCCGCAAATGTCGGTGCGTCATCGCTCTTCCGGCGGGCTGCGCGGGGGGTACGCCTCTCGAGGCGGCGCTCAAGATCGCGCCATGGGTCAGCTTGGCATGCTTTCAAGCCAGACGTCGATCTATCGCTCCGTCGGCTCCTCCACGGTTCTGGCGATAAGCCAGCCTGGAACCTACCTGGCGATTCGGGCGGAACGCGGCGATTGGTACGGCGTTTTGATGGCGGATGGATCGCTGGGATGGATACGGAAGCCGGGTGTTCGGCTGATGGACTATGAGGTCGTCTCGGCCGGAGTCTCCACCACTCCCTACAGTGCGGGCGGTTCCGACGACAGCGACATCTATCCACGCGGCAGTGCGCCGTTCTTCTCTGGGGATGCGCAATCGCTGCTCACCGAAGCCTACAAATACCTGGGCGTTCCCTACGTCTGGGGAGGCAACACCGGGCATGGCATCGACTGCTCGGGATTTATCAAGAACGTATTTGGAGCCTGTGGATATCCCCTGCCCCGGCTTGGCTCCGACCAAATGGCTTATGGCGTCCCCGTGCCGGCGGATCAGTTGCAGGCCGGAGATCGCCTGTATTTCGGGCGTCGCACCGAGCGTGTGGGCGTCACCCATACGGGCCTCTATATCGGAAACGGCTATTTCATTCACGCATCTTCCAGCCGTCATGGAGTGGCGATCAGCCGCCTGGACGAATCCCTCTATCACCGCATCTACGTTTGCGCCCGCCGATAATACGCATAACAAGGAGAAGAGCCAGGCAATGGTGTCATTGCCTGGCTCTTCTCATTTCAGCGGTGCTAGCCTGTCGACGTTACGGTCTGGTCAGTCGATCCGTCGTGTTTTCCGTACCGGTGGACACCTTGTCCGCCTGATTTTGCAGCGCGGTCTTGGTGCGGTCGATCTCGTTCGCTACCGCGCCAACGGCTCCGGATATGGGATCCGTGCGATCAAGATCGCGACGCTCTTCCCGTGCATGCTCCGCCGCAGTGCGATCCGCCGAGCGCGCTTCGGCGCCGATGGAATTGGCCGTGCGCTGTGCTTCGTTCGTCGTGGCATTGTTCACCGGAGGCGTCAGATCATTGTAGCGCGCCGCATAGTTCGGCGCTACATAAGACTGGGTGTTGTTGCCCGCATACGCCACTGCCCCACCCTGCAGTACTTGCTGCACGCGGCCTTCATCACTGGCGTGCGCCGCGACTGCGACCACGACGCCCCCTTCACTGAGGCCACGCTCGTAGTAGGGCGCCACATCATGCGGCACGCCCGCGCCGACCAGCCAGCCAAGCAGGCTCCCCGCAAGTCCGCCCGCTCCCGCGCCGGCAAGCATCGCCGCAAGGGGGCCGGCCGCAAGAAGGCCGACGCCGGGAATGGTGACCGAACCGACGGCCAATAGCCCCGCGAGAACGGCGCCGATGGTTCCACCGATGGCGGCGCCGGTTCCGACACCTTCCATCGCATGAGAACCGGTGTCCGCCGCAAGCTCCTGCGCCGCGCCCCGGTCCTTCATAATAATGCTAATTTCGTTTTGGCCATAGCCGAGTTGTTTCAGTTGCGCGACAGCGTTCTCCGCCGCGCTCTCATTGTCGAACAATCCAGTAACCAGGTTAGACATCTTCGGTCTCCTTTTGCCCCATCGAGGGAGTCGCACATTACGTTGCCCCGTCCTGCAGTCACCGATCCTTTAACGCATCGCCTCCGAATGTGGCGGGCGGGGAAACTGAAGATGAGACGCACCCTTCGCGGGCCGTGTTCCGAAATGTTTGCGTGGGAACGGGCGGTGTGGGAAGTACGGTATAAGGATTGACAGCGTTTCGCGCGAGGTGGTACAATCGCCTTTATAGCGTTGCACGCAAGGTCGCGGACGGCTGAGTACCCTATCCCTTGTACACTATGCCGAGCCGTCACTGCCTATCCGCAACATCGCGGGCAGGGGACAGTGCAACATCAAAGGGTCTTTTAAAGTATGTACGAATTGCTTTCACATATTCAGAGTCCCGCGGACCTGAAGGGTCTCAGTCGCGATCAGCTCAAACAGGTTGCGCGAGAACTTCGCCAGGCTATCATCGACAACCTCTCCAAAACCGGCGGCCATTTCGCCTCCGATCTGGGAGCGGCCGATCTTATCCTCGCGCTCCACACGGTCTATTCCGTGCCCACCGACAAGATCATATGGGACACGGGCCATCAGTGTTATGCCCATAAGATGCTGACCGGCCGCCTCGATCGCTTCAATACCCTCCGGCAGTATGGCGGCTTGAGTGGCTTCCTCCGGCGTGAAGAAAGCGAATTCGATCTGTTTGGGGCCGGGCACGCGGGCACGAGCATTTCGGCCGCGTACGGCTTTGCGGTCGCCCGCGACATGGCGGGCCGAACCAATGACGAGAGCGTCCTGGCTGTAATTGGGGATGCCTCGATGACGGCGGGTCTCGCACTGGAAGGCCTGCACAATGCCGGCCACAGCGGGCGCAAATTCACGGTGGTTCTCAATGACAACGAGATGAGCATCGCCGAAAGCGTCGGCGGTCTTGCCACCTATCTGGCGAAGTTGCGGGTTTCTCCCCTGTATCAGAATATGGAAGCGCAGGCAAAGTCGGTATTGAAGAGGGTTCCGGGAACGCCGGGGCGCGCCCTCAGCCGCGCCGCGGGCTCCATGCTGAAGCATAACCTCACGCATTTCGTTTCGGCGGACAACTCCGGAGTGCTTTTTGAAGAGCTAGGTTTCAACTACATCGGGCCGGTCGACGGGCACGATCTCGACCTGATGATCGACCTTTTCACGCATATCAAGCAGATGAATGGGCCGGTTTTCGTTCACCTGCGCACCGTCAAAGGCAAAGGATATGAGCAGGCGGAAGAGAACGCGCGGAAATGGCACGCGGTGACGCCCCCGATGTTCAAAGAGCTTTCGGCCGGAACCGCCAGCGGCAGCAAGTCCAGCGGAATGACCTGGACGAACGTTTTCAGCAACACCATTATCGAGCTTGCCAACAACGATCCCAAGATCGCCGCCATTACGGCCGCCATGCCGGACGGCACCGGCCTGAACAAATTCAAGGAAGCGCATCCGGAACGGTATTTCGATACCGCCATCGCGGAACAGCATGCGGTCTGCTTTGCGGCGGGGCTCGCGGCCGAGGGTATGAAGCCGGTCACCGCCATTTACAGCACGTTTCTGCAGCGCGCCTACGATATCATCCTGCACGACGTTGCTCTTCAAAACCTTCCGGTCATGTTCTGCATGGATCGCGCGGGTTTGGTGGGCGATGATGGCCCCACCCATCACGGCGTTTTCGATATCGCCTACTTGCGCCATATTCCCAATGTCTCGATGATGGCTCCGAAAGATGGGGACGAGCTCGCGGCGATGTTGCGCTATATGATCAACGAACATGTCACCGGCGGGAATGCCGGCCCCATCGCAATTCGTTACCCGCGTGGCAACGCGCCCAGCATCGACTGGAACGTGCCGGCGAGCCCGATCGTGTACGGCAAAGCCGAAAAGATCCTGAACGGCGATGATGTCGGCATCCTTGCTTATGGGAACATGGTCGCGCCTGCCTTCGAAGCGGCGAAGATACTGGAGAGCGAGGGCGTCAGCGTAGACTTCATCAATCTGCGGTGGGCGAAACCGCTCGATGCCGAGATGATCCTGGACACGGCGCGCCGCACGCGCAAACTGATTGTCATGGAAGAGGGTGTGATCACCGGAGGGCTCGGCTCCGGAGTGCTGGAGTTGCTTGCCGCGAACGGCCTGCACAACGTAGAGGTGAAGCTTTTCGGCGTGCCCGACCGCTTCATCGAACACGGCGCCATCCCCATTCTGCACCGTATCTGTATGCTCACCACTCCGGACTTCGCCGCAGCCGCAAGAGACATGCTGGGCCGTTCGCAGCCTGAGCCGGACCGCCTTGAGGAAGTGGCGCACGAGCCAATGACCGCGTAATACCCTCCGTGAGGAACCCTCCCCCCTGCGGCTCCGCCTATTCCCCCTCTCCCGTTCCGGGAGAGGGGTTGGGATGAGGATATGGTCAGGCGATGAGTTCCTTTACAGGCGTCCCCTTTTCCGTAATAGAGATCGGACGGCCGACCGGCGTCGCGAACGATTTCGTGGGGTCCATTCCCAGGAGCGTCGAGATCGTTGCAAAGAGGTCCGGAACGATCACCTGCTTGTCCACCACTTTGGCTCCGTCCGCGTCGGTCTGACCATGGGCCTGACCGCCGCGCACGCCTCCTCCCGCCAGCACGGCGCTCCATGCCGAGGGGAAGTGATCCCGTCCTTCGTTGCCGTTGATCTTGGGCGTCCGGCCGAACTCTCCCATCCAGATCACAAGGGTGCTGTCGAGCAGCTTTCGCTCTTCCAGGTCCTTTAGCAGCGTGGCCATCGCCGGATCGTAGGTGCCCATTAGCTTCGTCGTCCGGTTGAAGTTGTCGTTGTGGGTGTCCCAGCCGTCCAGAACGACTTCGACGAATTTTACGCCGGACTCCACGAGACGGCGCGCCATAAGGCAGCCGCGTCCGAAGTTCGTGTCGCCATAAGCCGTCTTGACCGCTTCGGGCTCTCCCTCGATATCGAACGCCTTAAGGCGCGGCGACTGCATCATACGAACCGCTTTCGCGTAGACCTCATCGCGCCCACGGACCTTGCCATCACCGGTTTCATGCGCAAAACCGGATTCCAGCATTCCCAGTGCGGCCTGCCTCTGTTGGAAGCGACTGACATTCACATTGCGGGCGAAGGCGATGTTCTGCGGCGGCTGCCCCGGCGTCTGGATCACCAGAGGCCCATACTGCACCCCCAGAAAGCCGGCGCCGATGCTCGGGCCGCTGATGCTCACGAAAGAGGGCAGGTCGAATTTCGGATCGCCCAGTTCCTCACTCACCCAACCGCCAAGCGAAGGGTGAGAAATCGTAGGATTGGGCGCATAGCCCGTGTGCATGAGATATTGGGCGCGCTGGTGGTTGCCTTCGCGGCTGGTCATCCCGCGGACGATCGCCAGATGGTGCGCTTGATCCGCGATCATTGGCATATGCTCGCAGATTTCCACGCCTTCCGCCCGGGTCTTGATACTCTTGAAAACCCCGCCGGTCGTCGCGCCGGGCTTTGGATCCCAGGTATCGATATGGCTGGGCCCGCCATTCATCCACAGGAGGATACATGCTTTGGCCTTTTTCGGCTGCGGATCCGCCAGCGCGGTGCGTGGGTCCAGCCATTGCGCGAACATCATGCTGAGCAGGCCGCCCATACCGACCTTGAGGAAGCCCCGCCGGTTCGTTGTCGCTGCAAGCAGGTCCACAGGGCCAGGGCAGACGCCCCCGAACTCTTCGCGCGTCCGCTCCTCTTCCCTATCTTCGAGCGCATCGCGTTCCGCGCTTCTAGAATCTATGATTTGCATTTCGTTTCTCCCGCTTTGTCCACAATATCAGTGATTGAATGTAAATTCGCTCGAGTTCAGCAACGCCCAGAAGAGATCTTCATAAGCCTGTTGTTTCGGCGTGGCGCTCGAACCATTCAGGCGATTTCCAAACCGGGCGAGCGGATCGGGCCCGCCGCCCCCCATTTTCTTATTGGCCTTCGCCGCGCCGATCGCCCGAATTCGCGGCGCAGGAGTCATGTCCACTGCATCCTGAACCACGTCACGCGGCATATTGACAAACGCGACCCAGTGCTGCGTTTCCGACACGGTGGGGCGGCGCGACAGAGTGCGTAGATAGAGCGCTTCGACCTTTTTCGCGTCGGGCACGGGCATCG
>JBBRKX010000183.1:0-7905 GCA_038231675.1 Chthonomonadales bacterium
ACAAAGCCCAGGTTAGCCTGCGGATCGCGCGCCACTTCTCGGAGGCGCCGTCCGGAGCCCGTAACGATAAATTGATACCCTGCCAATTCCGGCGCCGCAGTGGGCAGAATAAACGGCTCGACATCCGGAAAATGCGGGGTCGGGTCCACTTCCCAGCCCATGTAAACGGAGATATTGCCTGCAGCGCCCTCACTGGCGCCGATTTCAGCAAGTCGCTGCCCTGCTTCCCCTATGTACGCCATGATATCTTCGATGGACGGGTAAGGCTGATCAATTCGCATCTCGTTCTCCTGAAAAAACCCGACGTTCGGGCTGTATGCTGCCGCGCGGTCCGTTCCGCGCGCTGGTTCACTTAATCGTGCTTTCCGGCGCCTCAATTTTACCCTCTGAGAGGGAATTTACGCTGTCCTTGTTGAAGTTGAAACGGTTGGGACGCCCGGTTATTTGCCCGCGTGGTAGGTAATCTGGTTGCTCCGTGCGGTGAAACGAAGCCGTCGTCATGGCCGAGAAACGCCGATATTGTGATTCAGGAGCAGAAATCGTCATGTCAAAGCTTGCCGTTCAGATGTATACCGTGCGGGAACATACGCGCACCGCCGCGGACCTGGAAGAGAGTCTCAAGAAGATAGGTAATATCGGATATCGGGCGGTGCAGATGTCCGCTGTCGGCGCAATGGACGGGGATCAGCCGGCGGTCAGCGTGGGCACGGCAAAAAGAATGCTGGACGACAACAACCTTCGCTGTATCGCCACGCACCGCTCCTGGGACAGGCTATGCACGCACACCGAGGAAGAGATCGACGTCCATCGGACTCTGGAATGCTCTTTCACGGCGATCGGGGGCCTGCCCGAGCGCTATACGGCGCGCTTCGAAGAGGGATATCGCCAGTTCCTACACGACTCCGAACCCGTCGTTCAGCGTTTGAAAGCGGCGGGAATCCGGTTCGGCATACATAATCACGATCATGAATTTCAACGGATCGGGCCTGGTCGGCGAACGCTATTCGATATTTTAATCGAAGAGGGAAACGCCGATCTCATGCTGGAAGTGGACGTCTACTGGGTAAACCATGCCGGAGCGGATCCGGCGCGCATACTGGAGCGCTGCCAGGGCCGCGTCCCGGTAATACATATCAAAGACAAAGAGGTGATCCCCTCGGTCGGCCCCGTCATGGCTCCCATCGGGGAGGGAAATCTGAACTGGGAAGGAATTTTTGCGGCGGGACACCGCGCGGGAGTAGAATGGTATGCGGTCGAACAAGACCATTATCGTCGCGATCCCTTCGACTGCCTGCAGGCAAGCTATACGTATGTTACCGGCCTGGGCGCGGCATTATAAAGGATCGGCACGGAGCAAACCCCACTCTTAACGTCGGAGCAATGGAAGCGATATGCGGCATCGATCCGTGGAGGAACGGACCGCTGCTTCGAAGATTTCGGAAGCCGCCAGGGCATCTTCGATCACAACACGCGGCGTTGATCCGGCAATCGCACATTCGGTGAAGTGAGTAAGCATTCCACTCAGACCCTTGGTAACGCCGCCCGTATCCTGAGGTCGTAAACGTGCGGATGCCCGGCCGATCCGGTGCAATGTCACCGTGGAGACGGAAGAGTGGGTTGCATTCCCGCTCGTCGTCGCCAGTTCAAGATGCCCCAGACTTCCTAATACGGTGTATCGCTCCGACGCTTGAAGCGATCGAGAGAGAGCGAAACGGTGCGTGAACTGGCCCTTATCGTGCGTGACGATGATCGTGGCAACAGGGTTGGAAAGGGCCTTTGCAGTCGCTGAGGTCCTGACCGCAATCGCGCCCTGTTCCGGCCCTATGTCGGCGCTCACGGATACTGCCTCGCCAAACCACCATCTGCCGACATCGATCGCCTGACGCGCCGCGAGTTCCAGCAAAGTTCGCCATCCGTAACTTTCCGACTCAACGCCCGTCTTTTTTTCTTCCGAATCTCCAGAAGGCAGACTCCAATCGCAGCGTGCCTGGCGAAGGACACCTATCGAGCCGGCCTCCATCGATTGTAACATCTGCACGAAATCAGGATCGAATCTTCTTGGTAGGGTAGGCATGAGCACCAGATTACGGGCTTCGAACGCGGCGACGATTTCCGCCTCCTCCACATGGTTCGCGCTTAAGGGAAATTCGGTGATCACCGGCAGCCCGATCTCCAGGGCCGCCGTGAGAGCAGCCGAGCGCAGAGGGAGAGGAGAGGAGAGGACGAGGCCCTCAAGATCCAGCCCGGCCTCGAGCATCGCGGAAAGGCTGGAATACGCAGGGGGGCGTAGGGGGAGCGTTTTGGACCACGCCTGAGCCGCCCGCATTTCAGGATCGGCGATCCCGACCACGCGAATCCTGGGAACCGCCCCCAGCGCGCCGCCATAGCGTAAACGCCCCCCGACCACGCCGATAAGGCCAAGACGAAAGCCGACACGCGCCATCGACGCTCCATGAGGCGCCGCCTCATCGGCCATCAGGCAGCGCCGCCTTTATCCACCATGACGAGAAACCTTCAATTCCCTGGCAGCCGGTGAAACGCCGATCACCTTCGGAAAGTTCGGCACCATCAAAGAGGGAATCATACCCACCCCATAGGCGGAAAGGCCATAATAATAGATGACTTTATTGCAGCAGGGGCAAGTCGCAACGATCGGCCCGGCCGGAAACCGGGTCGGCGGCATGTTGTGAAACCCACCGCTGCATGCAATCGGTTGAAATAATCGGCTTAAATAAATCATTTCTCAATTCTTTCCCGACGCCGGTCTATGCATTTCCCTTTTTAACCATGCATCCATCGACCCTGCTAATGTTTTGACGACGGAATACGGGCATTCGTTGCATTTTGTGAACGCGTCTCTGTCGGAAGGATATTCGAATATTTAATGAAGATCGGTTGATTGCTTCCTAATCCATAGGCCGGCAGGAATTTAAACCGAACGGCGCACGAGGTGCACGAAACGTGGAAGCAGAAGCACTTTGTTGAGTTTCCGGGGATTCTTAAGTACGCGCCAGAGCCATTCGAGTTTGGCGCGCTGCATAATTCTGGGCGCACGCTTCACGTTACCGGAAAGCACGTCCAGCGTCCCTCCGACCCCGATAAGGACCGGAACTCCCAATCGGTCGCGGTTTGCGGAGATCCATTTCTCCTGACGTGGGATCCCGAACGCGACACATAAAACATCCGCATGCGACTCGCGGATCCTATCCACGATGGTTTCGTTCTCGCCCTCCGTGAAGAAACCATGGTGGACGCCGGCGAATTGAGCGCCCGGATATTTGGCTCGCATCTTCTCGGCCGCCTGTTCGGCGACCCCGGGAGCCGCTCCGAGGAAAAAGATCCGATACCCATGGGATGCCGATCGAGCGCAAAGCTGTTCGACGATCTCCACGCCGGAGACCCGTTCCCTGAGCGGCCGGCCATACCGCTTTGCCGCCCATAAAATCCCGGCGCTATCCGGAGTAATCAAATCGGCATGTGCGATAATCTCATGCAGGCTTTCGTCCGCCTGCGCCATGACGAACATAGATGCATCCGCCGTGACGACATGATGTGGCTTCGTCGTCCGAATAAAGCGGTCGATCTGGTCGAGCGCCGCCGACATATCGACATCATGCACGGGAAGTCCTAAAATTGGGACACTATTCAATGCGTTAGGTGGTGTGAAGAGCCCGGATGACGTCATAATAACCTCGTGCATCGCATGCTGCATAGGGATGGCGATCATGGAACACGCAATAGCGGCGACTGGGATACAGACATTATACCCAAACTGGCCGAAATGGTCGATCCATGTGTGTGTGCCGGCTTACGCACGGGAGCATCGGCAGGATTGCCCCGCACCGACGCGCAAACATGCGGCAAATTTAGAGCCGGGCATCGAAAGGAAAACGTAGTGATCAGTTCCCGACGTCTTGCACGTGAATGGGCACTAAAGACATTGTATCAGATGGACGTTGGCAAGGTCGCTCTGAGAGAAGCTGAGGACGGGGCGCTGGAGCGGCTGAGAAAAGAGTTTGTGGAGCGCGGATCGCGCACCGCCAGCGGCTCGCCCGCCGAAGCCATCTGCCTCGACCTTCTGACAGCCAGCATCCGTGACACCCTCTCGGATATGCGCCCCGTTCTAGAACGGGCGTTTGCGGGCGCGGCGGGACGGTTGCTGGGAGAGTACCCCTACTGGCAGGAAATCCGGCTCGAACGATCATGGCGCAGCCAACTGCCCGGCATTCGTATTCAGCCCGCACGCCTGCTTTTGCCCCTATCTTATGCGGAAATCATGGGGCCGGTCGTGATGGAAGGCGCTTCTCCGCTGACCGAAACGGAGCATAAACGTCTCCGAGCTTTTGTCGATCAGGCGCGACAAGAGATTCCCGCTCGTTTCGAAGCCGGCCTTCGGGTCGCGGCGCTCGCATTTGCCCGGGAACTCTCCCGGAACCGCCCCATAGGCGCGACTCCAAGCGCCATGCAGGATTATCTGGTGGAAAAGCGTCAGGCATACAATCGCGAAGGGCAGGAGCGCTGGAAGAAGATCGGAGACGTCGTTCAAAAGCAGACAGCCGATTGGCTTCGAACTGCGGCGTTTACCCTGAGGCTAGTGAACGGAACCCAGCAATGTCAGGCGGACATCGACCTGCATTTGAGCGCGCTTTCTGCGGGATGGAGTCTGGATCGTCAGGTATCGGTAGATCGGAACATACTCCGATTGGCTGCTTATGAGATGCTGTTCGTTCCCGAGATTCCCGCCAGCGCCTCCATTAATGAGGCCGTCGAACTGGCGAAAAAATACAGCACGGCCGAATCCGGCCGCTTTGTAAACGGCGTATTGGGCGGTCTACTGGCGAAAATCGGTGAAAAACCGACGGCAGCCGAAGATACCGACGATGCGCCACTGGACCTCCCGGATCTGCCGGATCTGGAAGATCAAGAATTCGAGGACACAACCCCATCATGACCAACACCCCGGAAAACAACGCGCCCGCGCCGGAGACACTGGGTACTTCCGACGCGGTCATCCTCGATGGCACGGCGACATCCCGCGCGATTAGGGCGGAGATCGCCGTGGCCGTAAAGGCGCTGAAAGCCCGTGGAGCCGCCCCACCGCATCTTGCGGCCGTTTTGATCGGAGCAGACCCCGCTTCTGAAACCTATGTGGCAATGAAGCAGAAGGCCTGCGGGTGGGTTGGAATGGATTCCTCGGTCCATCGCCTGCCGGAAACCGCCACACAGGAGGACGCAGAACGTCTGGTGGAACGCCTGAACGCCGACCCGGCCGTAAGCGGCATTCTGATCCAACATCCGCTCCCGAAACATCTGCACGAACCCGCGATACTGGATCTCGTCTCCCCGGGCAAAGACATCGATGGAATAAGCCGGATGAGCCTGGGCGGCCTCATAAACGGCGAGCCTTCCTTCCCATCCTGTACTCCGGCGGGAATCATCGAGTTACTCGAACGCTATAATATTCCTATTGAGGGGAAACACGCGGTGGTGGTCGGGCGAAGCATCATCCTGGGCAAGCCCGTTGCGATGATGCTTCTCAACCGGAACGCCACCGTGACGATCTGCCATTCGCGCACACCGGACCTTGCCGAACACACGCGCCGGGCGGATATTCTGGTTGCGGCGGTAGGCCGTCCTGAACTGATCACGGGGGATATGATCAAGCCCGGCGCCGCTGTCATCGACGCCGGCTACAACCGCCCCGAGGGCGCTACAAAGGACGTTGGAGATGTCGCCTATGAGTCGGCTCGACAGGTGGCAGGTTTTATTACTCCCGTGCCCGGCGGCGTCGGCCCCATGACGATCGCCATGCTGCTTCGGAACACCCTTCAAGCTGCGGAAACGGTATTTGAATCTTAAACGGTCCGTTCGTTAAAACGCCCTTGTCTCTAAAGAACGAACTCGGGCCTTGCATTCATCAGAATGCAAGGCCCGAGTTCAAAATAGGCCGTAATTTCCGACCGTTCCACGAAATCCATGTGTACTGTGATCGTCGGATTATTCCGACTCTATTTTTTCGCGGCAGGCACTACCCGAATGGATTTGATTTTGTCGCCTATCTGGATCTTCTCCATGACGTCGGCGCCCTTGACGATCTTCCCGAACACACAGTACTTATTGTCGAGCATATGGTTCGCCTGCAAATTCAGATAAAACTGGCTGTCGCCGCTGTTCGGATCATCTGACCTGGCAAGGCCAATGGTCGCTTTGTCATGAGGCATCTTAGCTTCGAGTGGCACGTTCGAGCCGGATCCCCCGCCTCCCAGGTGATACTTTGCCCCAACGTCTTCCGACGAAAGCCCCGCGAGATCCGACGTCTTATATTTTTTGGATCCTGGATCACCGGCCTGAGCCACGAAGTTGGGTTCGACACGATGGAACAGAACGCCATCATAGAATTTTTTGTTCGTCAGCGCAAGGAAATGCGCGACCGTCTTCGGCGCCGCTTTGGGCGCAAGCTCGAGCGTTATCGAGCCCCGATTCTCGATGACCATCACGACGCGTGGGTTGGGCGCGGCATGCGCGACTCCGCCTGTACAGGCTAGCACGATGCCGGCAAGCGCGAGGGGGGCGAAGGGACGTACAGTAAAGCGGGCCTCCAGAAAGGCCAGGCAGCGTTGCAACATAACGAATCAAACTCCTTTTTTATTTGTGCGAAGCATTCCGATCGCAACAATTCAGAATCGGCCAAAACACTATCGAGGGCGGAGCAGAGGAAAATCCGCACCGAGCGCAATCCGATAACCGATGAAGCCCGGGGCATTTTACGCCCTAAACAGACCGGTTGTCAAACGCACCGCTTTGCACTCGAGATTCTTATGAAACCGTGATATGCGAATTTCACGGAACGGAGCTGCCGAGCAGCATGAAGGCTACCCAGACCAATCCTGCCAGGAACACTATGGCAATAAAGGCAACCTCCAGCCATGGAAGGCACTGCCAGGCCTTTGATGCGACCGACTGCGTCCGGCTTATCGCGGGTAGATGGGGTAAGGCGCCCGGCCCTGGCAATGCCTTCAGAGGATCGTTCAGGATTACATTCGCTGGACGATGGGCAGAAACGCTTGCCGACGTCTGTGCGATGAGGTGTTGGCTTCGCCTCGCCATCGCGGAACGCAGATTGTAATGAGCGTTCGCGTGGTTGGGCTCGATACGAATGGTTTTCGTGAACATCTCGATTGCAGCGGTCCAATCGCGCAACTGCATGTGAACCCGCCCCAACTCAAAGTAGCTGTCCGCTCTATCCGGCATAAGGAGGATGGCTTGCTGGAAGGCGGCAATCGCTTCCGGGTACATTCTGGAGTGAGAGCAAGCGACTCCAAGGCCATAATATGCCTGGGCGTGATGCGGATCGAGGCAAATCGCGGATCGAAGTGCCGTAGCGGATTCCAGCCACCGGCTTTCCATACTGTAAACCGCGGCAAGGCTGATGAACGCGGGGATGTTGCCAGGATCAAGCTCCACGGCCCGCTGCAGAGCATCGATGGCACGGGCGTTTTCGCCCCGATACCGCTCCACTAATCCAAGATTCCAGTAGCCTTCCGCCAGTTCAGGCTCGCGTTCGACTGCCTGCCGAAACGCCGTCGCGGCCTGCTTCCATTTGTGCGCCTGGGCGAATGCGAGCCCACTTTGCATAAGCGTGGCAACGGTGAAGACCTCTGCTTCCTCACAGGGACGTTGCTCGGATTCCGATGATAAATCGACGGTCACGGAGCGTGACCGTCTCGGCGACGCAATTCTAACCATAAAAGTCACTCCGGAAGAGCAATACCTTCGCCAAAACGGGTGGCGAATCCATGAATGAGAATAGGGCTTTCGGATCGAAGTTGTAGACGCCAAGCCAACAACTCTCGAAAGTCGAAAACCCATGCCCGATATTTTACCCGTTCTGCTCCTGCTCTCGCC
>JBBRKX010000184.1:0-7902 GCA_038231675.1 Chthonomonadales bacterium
CGTGCTTCGCGGCTTCGATCGAAATATCGCCGACGAGCACAAGGGTACACCGCATGGGAGCATAGGTGCGATGGTAAAACGAGGCGAGGGTGTCGCGCCGCAGGGCGGCGATCCCTGTGGATGTGCCGCCGGACGAATAGCGATAGGGATGGCGCTCGAAAGCATTGGCGTAGAGCAATTCTTGTAAACGATGATGGGGATCTGTGTCGCGGACGGCCAACTCGTCTAGAATGATCCCTCTCTCCTTTTCAATTTCGCCCGCGGGCAGCGTCGCATTGCGCACGACGTCCGCAAGAATAGCGACGGCGGCTTCCGAATGCGTTGATGAGACCGTGGTGTAAAAGCGGGCATAGTCAGGACCCGTGGCGGCATTGAGCGCGCCGCCAAGATCCTCCATGGCGCTGTCGATCTCACCCGGACCACGCATGCTGGTGCCCTTGAAAAGAGTGTGCTCCAGAAAATGCGCGCTGCCTCGCTCGCCGTCGGTCTCGTCGCGGGCGCCCGCGCGCACCCACAGCTCCACCGCCACGAGCGGGTTGGCGTGTCTTTCGCGCACCAGCACGCGCATTCCATTCGGGAGAGTAAAGCGGTCCAATGCGGTCGCCGAGGAATTCGCGGTGGTAAAAGTGGGCGATAAAAGGAAAACAGCGAGGGAAAGCAGAATGGATCGTGACTTCATGCGTTTTGATTCGTGGTCCATCCTCTCGAATCCTTCCGGACGCCACGCAATGCCGTGGCGCGAAGCGGAGAGTTGCCAGGGTAAGGGTGAGCAGTCAGGCACAGCCTGGCCGATATTTAAGTTGTGTCGAAAGCGTCGACACAGGGTAGGGGAAATCTCGATGAAATCGGCTTTTTTGCCTGGCGCCCGGATGGTGGCGTATCTGGTATTGGTGTGTTTTGCATTCAGTGGAAGCGCATGGGGCGCTCCCGCCCAAAAGGCGGCGGGGGATCCTGTTCTAGAACGGGCTCTACAAATATCGGCAAGCAGTACGCCTTACCATCTGGAACTGCAAGGCAGAAACGGAACGCTTAGCCGGGCCGCGCTAGGAAGCTCGCCCGCCGATTCGTTGCCCCTTGTCTATTTGTATACCGCACCGGGCCCCAGCGGATTCAGCAAGCATCTTGCCTGGTTCCTCGGTCGCTCCGCAAACCAGTTCGCGCTGCTCTGGTGTTATCTGGACGATGACGGATCTAACTTTCAGGGTTGGCTGTATCGGTTTCCCGATAACCAGTTGACCACGCTGAAATTTTCGGGAACCTACCAATTCGGAGAGGGAGGCTCCCCGTCGAATCCAACTGTCGATCTGTCGCTTCCTCAATTGCCGGAGTATATGGGCAGGGATTTCACCTTCGGCAACTGGACGCCAAAATCCGGTACGACGGATAGACTCGAGCTCCGCGAACTTTCGAATGGAGTGGCGCCTCTCCGTAGTGGACAGCGGGGGCCCGTCGCCAATACGCCTTCCCGTCCTGGGCCCGGGCAAGAGCCGCCTGCTCTGGGGGGAGCAGTTGCGAAGGTCCTGACCGGGTTACAGATATCCCCGCTGCATGACCTTCGCGTGGCTTCGGATAATGGTTGGCGTACAGGAGGGTGGAGCGAACTGCATGCGCTGGCTACCGATGCGCTACATGATCCCTATTACCTCATCCTGTACTCGAATTCGCGAGAAGGGTATGCCGTCGATCTCAAGCGAGCCCACCTTTATGTTACGGACTTCGGCGCAAACGTTCGCTTTCCGACGGAGGGATTGAACGGCGCGGATACGGAAGCCGGCCTCCTTCCGCAGGTGCGCGTTTCCCGATTCGAAATCCATGAAGTTTCCTTAACGACAAGTGGAAAATATCAGAACCCGTTCAATGAGGTGCTGGCGGAAGCGGACGTGGTCGATCCCGATAACCGACATTTTACGGTTCCCGCCTACTGGGACGGCGGGCAGACATGGCGCCTGAGGATCGCTCCCACGAAGACAGGCGAGTGGACATGGCGGATCCGCTCGAACGATGCGGAGCTAAACGGCCAGACGGGTGCGCTGGAATGCGTAAGCAATGAGACGAATCGCGGCTACTTGCAGGTCAATTCCTCGCTCGCCCATCGTCGTCATTTTTCCCTGAACGATGGAACGCCGTTTTACCCCGTTATGCTTCGGGATTCCGTATACTACGCCCACTCTTCCGGCCCGGGCGGCGTCACCCCATTGGTGACGCCGGCAGTGACTACGGGAGATGCGTCGTCTCCATCGCCTGCATCCTTCCTCGCGTTTCAAAAGCACGTCGATGTGTGGGCCTCGCGAGGGTTTAACCGGTTCGTTGGCGCCTATCTGATCCCGGCCTCGTTCTCGCTGCAAAGCGAGCCGCGCAATGAGGGCGGCGCGCCCTTTGTCGCAGGAGATCCGGACCGTATCAATCCCGGGTTCTTCCAGTGGATGGATAGGCGCATTGCCTATTGCAATGAAAAGGGCATTGTCCCGGACGTTGGTCTGGGCTGGCCTTCGCATGGGCTCTTTACGGATTTTTCCGACGAGCAATTGCGGCGCTTATGGCGTTATGCCGTGGCGAGGTATGCCGCCTACGATGTCTGTTGGAACCTTTTCGGAACAGAGGGCGCCCCGACGGGAATACCTTCCGCAGACCAGGCCGCGCAGTTTATCGAACTGACGCGCCGCCTGGATCCATACAAGCATCCGCTGGCCGCAATGGCGTTGCCGGCGGCGGAGTTCAGCCCCGTTATTCGTCATGGTGTGGGACTGCAGGTCACCGCAAGCCCAAGGGAATCACAGGCGGAAAGCACGGTGGACGTCGTCACCGTGGCGGGCGGGGACGTCGCCAATCTTGATTTACTGGGGCGAGTAGAAAAGCCGGTCGTGCTGTTCGAAGGGCCCGCGTCAAGGGATGCCGCCGCGTCCGACAATGGAATGTCGCCGGACGTGGCGCGATATCGATTGTGGGAAACGCGGTCGAAGAATGCGTATTGGGTGAGCGACGCCGAACCGGGTCTTACTTCCAATCCCGATGCGGAGACGCCTTCCACGCGCTATCTCGCTTACGCCGCGGCATTGTTCAAAAGGACACACTTCAGCGAGTTGGAGCCCCATGCCGAAATGCTTGGCGGAAGAACGGAATCGCCGGCGGATCAACGCCGGCGGAAACGCGCGGAGGCAGCTGCAGGCATCGCGTCCCCCACGACGCCTCCTACCGGCACTGTGCCGACGACCGGGGCGATCCTCATACCACCGCCTCCCACATCGATCTTTGTCCTCGCCCATACAGGATGGGAATATATCGTTTATTTCGAGCACGGCGGCTCCGTAACGCTGGATCTTCTGGAGGCGACCGGTCAGGTGCGGCTCTTCTGGTTCAATCCTCGCACTGGAGAATACGCCGACGCTCAGGGAAAAGCGATCTCCTCGGCGCTTGCGGACCAGCAGTACATTATTGGAGGCGCTTTCCGCACGTTCGTCGCGCCGGACGCAAACGATTGGGTTCTCTACCTTACCCGACACTGATTCAAATTCTGGGTTTTATGCTAAACTTAAAATCTGAATGCAAAATTCGCGTTCCGAACTGTGTCAGAACAGGGGCGCAAGGGTTATGGCGGACGAACTAGAAAAGGGAGTGCTGCTGAACGGCAGGTATCGCATCGTTCGCGCATTGGGGCGCGGAGGGATGGGTACGGTCTACCTTGCAGAGCATGTGCGGCTCGATATGCCGATCGCGGTGAAGGAAGTACGCGGGCATCATGCTTCCGAGTTGGAGCATCAGCTAGCTCTGGAGCAGTGCGATCAAGAAGCGCGCTTCCTTGTTCGCCTTAACCACCCGAACCTTCCAAAGGTAATGGACGCGTTTTCGGAAGAGGACCGCTTTTATCTGGTCATGGAATATATCGAGGGCGTTACCCTCGAGGCCAAGATCAAAGAAGCCGAAGGCGCCGGGATCCCCATCGCTCAGGTTGTGGAATGGGGACTTCAGATCGCCGACGTCCTTGCCTATCTCCACAGCCAACAGCCGCCTATCATCTTCCGCGATCTCAAGCCCGCAAACATCATGGTGCAGCCGGATGAGAATATTCGGCTGATCGATTTCGGTATTGCCCGCCGTTTCAATCCAGAGGCGCAAAAGGACACCGCTCTTTTAGGAAGCGTGGGCTACTCTCCGCCGGAACAGTTCGGACGGCACCAGACCGATACCCGATCCGATATCTATGCTTTCGGGGCAACGTTGCACCATCTTGCGACGGGCCGCGACCCTGCAAATCAGCCGTTCAAATTTCCACCGGCCGCTCACCTGAATCCTTCTATTCCGCAGCCATTGTCACAGCTATTGGATCATTGCCTCGCGATGGACATCGAAGCTCGCCCGGCAACGATCCACGAGGTCGCCCTGGCAATGCTTTCCGTTCGCGATGCCCTTGGCGAAAGATCCAGGCAGGAGGCCAACAGTAACATCCCCGCGGCGCCGATGGAGCCCCTTCCGCCGGTCATTCACCATCCCAAGATAACCTCGGTCAAATTGGCGGAAGCGGAAGCGAACCGCCGACGAACGTCGGGACGGGAGATAAGTAAAAAGCCTGGCGCCGCCCCGCCTCCTCCCCGGCGGTCCTGGGTCTGGCCGGTCGTTCTTTTCGTCCTGGTGGCGGGAGGGACGGGCGCGGTGATTTTTCGACAGGCCCGGAAGCACGTGGGGTTCACCGCCGCTCCGGTTTTGCCGGTGGTCAACCTACCCCCACCGACGAATTCGGCGCCTCCTCTGGAAGCGATTCCGGCGGTTCCCATCCCGAAGCCCGAAGATCGTTCCGCCGAGATCCATGCGGAACCGCAGGGCATTATGCAGGATGAAGCGGGGGGCACGCTGCGCCTCCATGCAATCGGACGCGTCAAAGGGCAGGCAAACACATCGGGGGTGGTTGCCGCTTTTTTCTACGATGGAGACGATAAACCGCTGCTCGCCGTCGATCCGCACAGCGTCTACGCAAACACAAACGGGCAACTCAGCGTGGCGCATTCGCTTCAAGTGACCTCGGACGATCAACCACTCGATCTTAATCTGGATGTGCCTCTGAGTCAGTTTCCGCGGGGAGGCGATGGAAATGCCGTCAAGTTTCGCTGTATCGTTTTTCTGGAGGGCGTACGAGCCGGCGAATCCGAAATGACCGTGCTCCCGTTCACTCTTCCCGCAAATGTTCCCCCTCCGGTCCGTCCCAATGCGACGGGGATCAGACCGATCCACTAAACCTACACAGGCGCTGCCTCAGAAAGGCTCGAGTTCATGGGAAGCCGCACGCTGTATCACATGTTCCAGGAAACAGTTCGCAAGCATGCCGCACGCCAGGCGGTCGGCTTCAAAATCAGCAAAACGGCGGAGTATACCTACTGGACGTACGCGGAACTGAACGATCGCGTGCGCCGCTTCCGGCGGGGTCTGGATGCTCTAGGGCTTCAAAAGGGAGAGCGGATCGCCATCCTGGCGGAAAATCGTGTGGAATGGGCGATCGCCGACCTCGCGGCCCAGGCGCTCGGAATGGTGAATGTTGCGCCGTACAGTTCACTGCCCGCCGTTCAGGTGGCTTATATCATACGCGATTCCGGCGCCCGAATCCTCGTGCTCTCCGATGCGAAACAGCGCGCGAAGCTGGGTGAAATCCGCGCTCAGTGTCCCGACCTCGCATTTGTGGTGGCCATGGATGGCGAGCGTGAAAAGCTTGCGGCGGACGACGCCATTCCCTTCGAGGATATCTACGCGCGGGGGGAGAGTTCCGGACGCGAGGATGCCGATCTCGATCGCATCGCCGAGGGCGTTTGCGATGACGATGTGGCCATGCTTATCTATACGTCCGGCACGACAGGCGATCCCAAGGGCGCGATGCTGTCGCACGCCAATATGCTTCAAACGCCGGACGCGGTCGTGGATGAGCCGGTCGCTCCCCTTGGTCCTGAGGACGTTTTCCTTTCCTTTTTGCCTCTCAGCCATATCACCGAGCGCGTCGGCGGATACTATCTTCCCATTCGCGTTGGCGCCTGTATCGTCTATTCGCAGGGGCTGTCGGCGCTGGCCGATGAGATTACAAAGGGCGTTCGACCCACCGCCATGCTGAGCGTTCCCAGGCTCTGGGAGAATATGCACGACAAGGCGATCGATTCGCTCGCGAAGACGCCCGAACGACAGCGACGCATCGCCGAATGGGGAATCGAGGTTGGGGCGGAATGCGTGCGCCGCCGGTCCAAAGGACACGGCGCCGGCCCGATCCTGGCGCTGAAACATATGCTTGCGGAGAAGCTGGTGCTGGGCAAACTGCGCGAAAAGATCACGGGCGGACGGATTCGTTTCTGCGTCTCGGGTGGCGCGCCGCTCAGTGTCGAAACCGCGACATTCTTTCTGGGGATAGGCATCCAAATTTTGGAAGGGTACGGCCTCTCCGAAACCAATATCATCGCCATCAATCGGCCGGGACGGCAACGGATAGGAACGGTGGGCAATCTCCTTCTGCATGTCGAAACCAAACTGGCGGCGGACGGCGAGATCCTGGTTCGAGGCCAGGGACGTATGCAGGGATATTACCAGAAGCCTGATGCGACGGCGGAGGCGATCGACTCCGATGGGTGGTTTCATACGGGCGACATCGGTGAACTCTCGCAAGATGGATATCTTAAAATCACCGATCGCAAAAAAGACATCATCGTTCTGGCGAATGGGAAGAAGGTCGCGCCGCAGCCGATCGAAGCGAGCCTGAAGCAGTCGCCGTATATTGGCGAAGCGGTGCTGTTCGGAGACAATCAGGCGACCGTGATGGCGATCCTCGTGCCCGCATTCGGAAAAATGCTGGAGTGGGCTCAGTCTAATGGCATTGCAACAAAGGACGTTGCCGAGCTGACGAACAATGCGGAAGTCCAAAAGCTATTCAAGAGCGAGGTGGACAAACATACGACGCATCTTGCGGACTTCGAAAAGATCAAGAAGTTCCGACTGGTCGCGCAGCCGTTCGGTATCGACACCGGCGAATTGACGCCGACGCTGAAGGTAAAACGCAAGGTCGTCGCGCAAAAGTATGCGGATCTGATTGCCGCCATGTCACGCTAAGCAAGGGCATCCAAAACGTGGAAGAGCGCCTCGTTGGGGGGATTATCCGCCGCATCTTTGTTGCGGTGGGCATAGCGGACCACGCCATCGCGATCCACGATGAACACGCCGGGCAACTGGAAGGGATCCCCTCTGGGCATCCCCATAAAGTGACCGTGGAGCGCGGCCTGAAGCCCGCGCGCCATGACCTGTGGACCGAACATCTCCGCCATCCCTCCACGCGCTAGGCCAAATGCGCGGTAAGCGGTCTGGTCCGGATCGCTCAAACATTCGACCGATGGAGTCAGATCTCTGGCTTCACAAAAGGACTTCATTTCGTCCTCTTTTCCCACGGTAATAAAGGCGATTCGTGCCTGGCGCCGCTGGAAGTGGTCCAGATCCGCGTGGATTTTCCCCGCATGTTCGCGGCAAAACGGACATCCCAGATAGCGAAGAAACACCAGCACCGCGGGATTGTTTTCCCATAATCGGCGGAGTTGGAATTCCGTTCCATCCGAGGCCCGCCGCACACTTGGAGTTGGGGCCGGTTCCCCCACGGTCGGATGAAGCTGCATCGATTCTGTCATGGTCAACCTCCTTTTCGCATAGCGCAGTACAAGGTCACTATGGGATCCGGTTTCTCCACGGCGCTCTGAGGCGGAGGAACTCTACCCCGTCGCCCCGGTCAGAGAACTGCTGCCCGGCTCACGGATGGGCAAGCCTTGCACGCACAGGGGGCACTCCTCGGCGGCGTAGCTTTCCGCATGGACCGTGAGCAGCGCCTCGAGGCGCGTGCCGACTTTTACTTCGCCGCCGCTTCTATCGACCAGCACGGCGGCGCCGGCGATCTCC
>JBBRKX010000185.1:0-7897 GCA_038231675.1 Chthonomonadales bacterium
CCTGAGTGCGGTTCCCTGGCACTATTTTATCTGGCGCGCGGGGGGACATGACGGCGCGGGGCGCACCTTCGTTCAGGAGTATCTGATCAGGCAGCATATCGGCAGGTTCAAGGGCCTGGATACCGTCCATAACGCTCCTATCTGGACCTATGCCGCCTACTTTTTGGTCGGCTTCTTCCCCTGGGCGTGCTTCAGCCTGCCCGCCTTTCGGATTCCACGCAACACGCAGGGACGTGAGTTGCATCGATTTTTGCTGACCTGGTTTTGGACGATCTTCGTCTTCTTTTCCGCAGGCGCGGCGAAGTTGCCCACCTATATCGTGCCCGCCTATCCCGCTGCCGCGTTGCTCATCGGAAAGTGGCTCGACGCCATCATCGAACCCGACAGCACTGTTTCAGGGCGCAGGTTGCTGAGCCTGCGTCGCGGAGCGTCGGTAGCGATAGTCACCGCCACGCTTCTGGGCATCGGCGTCTGGATCGCTCCCGGACTCCTCCCTCCGAATGCGATCGTTCCCGCGGAGGTATTTCGTTTTGCTCACCACCTGGCGCTGATCCTGCTGATTGGAAGCATCGCCGCATGGCTGGCTTTCGTGCTCCGAAGGCTCGAGCAGAACCGTATCACGGGTATCTACGCCTTTGCGGTAACGATGCTGCTGGTAGCGGTCACGACGGTCACGGAAGGATATGCCGCGTTTGCTCACGGCATCTCGGAGCCGTATCAGAGCCTCGCTCGCGCGGCGAACGCGGATGCACGGGCCGGTATTCCAATCCTCTACTACCGGATCGTGCCACGCCGCCCCAGCATGAACTTTTACAGCGACTATGCGCCTATCGAATATGGTTCAATGCTGCCGCCTCAGAAGGGCATTGTGCCGCTGCTTCCAACGTTGCGGCGCTTCCTGCATCCCGATGCGGATATCGTCACCTCCAGGGAAGCGCTGGATGGCCTGGTCCTTCCCGCTCTCACTGGCGCTCAGGACATTACGATCCAATCCCTGCGGATGAATGGGGCAGGGAAGGAGGGGTGGGCTCTCCTCAGAGTTCATTCCGCTCAGGCGACACAACCAACCAGCCAGAAAAATGACCACGAGAACCCCTGAACGGGATTCTCGCGGCCATCGGCGTCGTACGGAGGAAACTCTACATTTCCACTCGCTATTGTTGGCAGTCTATTCGCCACTTGGCCGGGAATGCAGCCACATTCATCTGATCGTCCCTGCCCCACTTTGCATGGCCGTCACAAAATACAAAGTTTCGGCCCCCCATATGTCGGGGTATCCAATCTCCGTAGCAGCGCGGGCTAGTATTGTTTGGATCGTAGCCGTTGTTCGGAACACAACTCCCACTTCCGTTCCAGCCCTGAATTTCGATGGACCAGCAGGCTTTTCCCGACTCATAGATCATAATGGTATTGGCGGCCTGCACGAGTCTGGAAAGCTTGATCGCCGGAGCTAGATACTGTCCTCCGTCGGAGACCCAATTGCTGTAGATGTAGCCGGCGTTATCGGTGCCCCCCGATTCCCCTTCCGGTCGCCAGGTCGCACTCCCGGACAAACACGCGAAGATCTGAGAGCTTTTGTGGTAGGGAAGCAGAATCGATCCCCAGTTGTCCGTGATCGCTGGATACATGGCTCTGCCGGATGTCGGCCCGGTATACCAACCATATGTCCTGCCGTCCGGCTTGGCGTATTGGTTAAGCGGCCAGTAGGTTCCATCCGAACCTTCATGGAGGCGATACGACTCCATGAACTGTTCATCGTAATCTTGAGTGTACATCATAGCGCTCGTACCCAGCTGCTTAAGATTGCTCAAGCAAGAGACTTGACGGGCTTTTTCACGCGCCTGGGCGAAGACCGGAAAAAGAATTGCGGCGAGAATAGCGATAATGGCGATCACGACGAGCAGCTCGATCAGGGTAAATGCATTGCGTTTCATAGCAATTTCTCCTTAATTCGTAACAGCCGGCAAGGGCGCCGGCCAGAATTACCGCCCTATCCATTGGGCATGTGCTGTGAAATATGCTTGATAATGATATTCATGCCCAACCAATCCACTAAAAATGCTTGGAGCGTTGCCTCCTTTCGCCTTATTATAACCTTTACATTCATCATGGATTGCTATAAACCTGCTAATCCGCAGCAATTACTACAGAAAATCACGAATATTTTAAGAAATACGCTCCAGGGTGCGAATTAATTCGCGGTCTGGCGACGTCTTCGGACAGGAAGCGACCCGGTATTCCGTAGTTCCAACGGTCCTCCTAATTCCTGGTCCGGAGCAGAGATCAAAACACGGAACACTACGGAATCAGTCAACGTCATCCGTCACGACGCGACAACCTGCCTCAATAACTCCGCCGCTCGACGCGCATAACCGGAGACTTCGATTTTCCGGCTATACTTTATGTCGGGCTGCACCAAATGCTTGAGTGAATAGCGAGAGGAGACGATGATGCGGAAACAGAGTGCCAAGCGCGGTTTTTTGCGTAAACAGACGGCCATGCTGGTTGTGGCTTCCCTGGCGATGCCCGCCTTTATGGGTTGCGGCGGCTCCAAGAACGACGCAAACAATATTCCCGCCCCCGTGGACGACACGCAACGGGGCGCGCAATCTTCAACTATGAACCCCAACCCGGCGCCGCACACCGGCATGAGCGGTAAAGAGAAAGTGGCTATCGTTGCCGGGGCGGCCCTGCTATATTATTTGTACAAGCACCATCAGAAGCAGAATGGGCAAGAGGTTCAATATTATAAATCGAAGAACGGACGCGTCTACTATCGTGATCCGCAGACTCATCAGGTGCACTGGGTTTCACCTGTCACTGTTCCCGCAGCGGAGGCAGCGGACTACAGCGGCTACAAAGGCTATAATAACAGCACGGGCGGCCAGGATTACGGCAACGCGGACGCCAGTCCGGCTCAGTAGCGCCCACGCACGATGACCCCATAAGACGAGTAGACATCCGTTTAAGTGCGCAAAAAAGGAACACGACAATGGCACTCGATATGCTGATGAACCAGGTAAAGAACGCGATCATGAACCACAGTGACCAGCAGGGGCACACGGGCTTTGACCCGAGCGCTCTGCTCGGCCAGGTGGAAGGCCTTTTCGGGCAACATCAGGCGAACAACCCGGACCAGGGGAACAACCAGAACGGGAATAATGTGCAGCCGGCCTCCGACGATTCGTATGGTGACCCCGCCGATCAAAGCGGCGGCCGCTTCGCCAATGTGCGCCCGGCAAGCGAAGACCCCGATGGCGATCCGGCGGATAACGACCGATAGACCGCATCGAGAAATTAGGAACAGGGCGCTCCCATTCTGAGAGCGCCCTGTTTCATTCGAGTAGGTTTGTCCGAAATAATGTTACATGTCGATGCCGGGCACGGGAAATTTCCCGCTTGTGCACAGTTCCCGTACTTCCCCACGGATCTGGCGGAGTTTCGCTTCGTCCGAAACGTAGTCCTTGCCCTCTTTCCGCATGGCTGCCGCTACGCGATCCATCCAGTCGGCAATCAGAGTCATCTCAGGCTCTTTAAAGCCGCGCGTGGTGACGGCGGGGGTGCCTATCCGCAGGCCGCTCGGTGAGAAGGGCTTGCGCGAATCGTTCGGGATCGAGTTGAAGTTGGTTTCCAGTCCGGCCTCATAGAGCGCCCGCGCGTACGGCTTGCCCGGGATCTTGCGCGACTTCATGACATCCATAAGGATAAGGTGATTGTCGGTTCCGCCGGTCACAAGGGTAAAGCCGCGATCCATCAGCGCCTGGGCCAGAGCCTTTGCGTTCGCCACGATCTGGTGGGCATATTGTCGGAACTCTTCGGTTGCCGCTTCGCGGAAGCACACCGCCAGCGCAGCGATCGTATTGTTGTGCGGGCCTCCCTGAAGCGCGGGAATAATCGCCTTGTCGATGCGGTCCGACAGGCGTTGTTCCGGATTGTCTTTCATGGCGCGATCTTTGGCCAGGAGGAAGCCTCCACGCGGTCCCCGAATCGCCTTGTGGCTCGTCGAGGTGACGATATCGGCGTAGGGAACGGGATCCGGATGCACTTTGCCGACGATCAGGGCATTGATATGGGCGATGTCCGCGACCAGATACGCGTCGACCTCATCCGCGATCTCGCGAAACTTAGCGAAATCCCAGAATCGGGGATAGGCCGTGCCGCCGGCGAAGATGACATTGGGCCGTTCCCGGATGGCGATGGCCCGAAGCTCGTCATAGTCCAGCATTCCCGTCTCCGGGTTCATGCCCGTGACTCCCTGTTCCGCATGATAGCCATATGCGACGGACTTGTAGACGATGCCGCTAAAGTTTAACGGATAGCCGTGTGTCAGATGGCCTCCGCTGGGAAGGTGCATCCCCATGACTTTGTCGCCGGGGCGCATCAAAGCGAAGTAGGCCGCCTGATTCGCGGGTGAACCACTGTACGGCTGCACATTTGCGTAATCGGCTCCAAAGAGTTTCCGGGCTCGGCTTCGCGCCAGGTCCTCGATCTCATCCACGATCTCATTGCCTTCATAGTAGCGCTTGCCGGGATATCCCTCGGAGTACTTGTTGCAAAAGATCGTCGCCATCGCCTGCATGACCGCGGCGCTCGTATAGTTCTCGCTAGGGATCAGTCGGACGATCTCGGCCTGCCGCCTATTCTCCTGGACCGTCAACTCATACACGTCCGGATCCGCCGCCCGCAGCTTTTCGAATTGCGACACCGACGAAAAAAACGGCTCCTCACTCCTGGGGCTCTGTTCTGTATCTAAAACGGACATAGGATTATCCTCGCTTCTTAACCGATCCGACGGGCTTCCTTGCCATGCCGCAATCAAACCGGAGGGTCACTTATTCTTGGGAAAGCACTGTTTTCGGATTGTACCTTCTGCGTGCTCCACTGTCAACCGCGCAATGTCACCAGCATTTTGTCATAACTGGCCCGTCTTGCTTTGGCTCGCTATTTGCCGTTATAATGTTGTAAGCGATTAATGAGTCAGGAGAGGCGCGACAATGGAAAAGTGGACGGTCGAGACACAAGGAGCCCAACGGATCCTTACGCATGTGTGCGCGTCCGCGCGTCCCAACGATACTGCGGATGTGCTGCGTCAGGACATCGGCGGCGGCTACATTCGTTGTGAACGTTGCGGGGACAAGTTCCTTCCGGAACAGGAGCCCGGCAATCCCCGTCTTCTGCTTCGCCTCCGGGTTGCGGAATAGCGTCATAGAGCGCATCTTTCGGAATTAAAACATCAGGGCAATTGAAGGAGTAGCAGTGATCGAAACGGCTTCCCAGAGTTTTCTACAGCGAGAGGCAGTACGCCAATTCGTTAAGTTCATCATCATCGGATGTTCGAGTTTTATTCTAGACTTCGGAATCTCGTATGTCCTGATTTACACCTTCAATTGGGCCTGGCCGATTGCGAAAACCCTTTCCTTCGCCGTCGCCGTGACGAACGGCTTTATCTGGAACCGATTGTGGACCTTCCGCGGCCAGGGCTCGGGCGCACACCATGAACTCTACATGAAGTTCGTTGGCGTCAACATCGTGGGATTTCTACTCCAACTCGGAATCATGAAGAGCGTGCTATACGTCTTTACCGGCCAGCTTATCCATCACGGTCAACCGGACAGGATACATTTTATCGTGGCCACCGGTTGCGCGGTGGTCATTGCCTCGCTCTGGAACTTCATTGCAAACCGACATTGGACGTTCGCGAAGTGAACGGGTCTCCACATTGATGTGAATTTGTTCAGTAGTCGACCGGCCGCAGATAGTAGTCGTTGATCGAGGTGGAAGAGAGCATCGCGGTGGTGGGAAGGTGCCGCTTCCAATGCGTCGAGTCCACTCTCTTCTTAACCAATTTGACTTCATCCGGCGCAAATCCCATCTCGATCATGCGCTCCGCCGTGAACCCACGCAGCAAATAAAAGAGAATACGGTCCGCCTTGGGATACGAAATCCCAAAATCGCTTTCGTCGGTCTGCCCGACGATGAGGTCCGCCGAAGCGGGCTTGTTGACGATCACATCCGGGACGCCCATATAGTGAGCCAATGCCCATACCTGGGTTTTGTAGAGATCACCCAACGGATTCACCGGGGGTGAATCATCGGCGTGCCAGGTGAAGTAACCGAACAGCCGCTCCGTCTTATTGCCCGTTCCCACGGGCAGCGTGCCAAGCTTCTGGCTCTGGTCGAACAGGATGATCATCCGGACCCGCGCCATCACGTTCCCCCGCCGCCGTCCATCGGCATCCGAACACAATTGGAGATACCCATCGGCCGCGCCCGTGATCTCGATCGTGTCCATCCGGATTCCAGTGGCATCGGCCACGAGCGCCGCATGTTCCAGACTGTCGCTGGACGAGCTTTTATACGGCATGCGAATCCCATAGACGTTGTCCGGCCCCAGGGCACGGGCAAGGAGAAAAGCGACGAGAGACGAATCCACGCCTCCGGACAGTCCGACGACCGCTTTATCGAATCCACGCCGACGCACGATCTCATCGCGCAGAAACGAAATAAGCCATTCGGTCAACATCTCCTCATTTACGCGCAGGTTCTCGTCTGCCTCCACATTAAGCGGTGGAGCGGACACCATCGGGATACGGGCCGTCATCACGACTCCTTATGTTAAAATGTTAAAATTTTTGTTGTCGCCTATACGGGATCGAAATCATTGGGTCGCGGGTTCGGCCGTCCGTTCAGGTTTGTCCGTCAGATTGAACCGATTCATCGCGGTCTCGAAACCGTCGGCAAGCGCGACCTCGACCGCATCCGCCGCCCGTTCGTATCCCTCCTGCATGAGCGGCAGCTCTTCCTTGCGAAAACGAGAGAGGACATGCCCGATCAGATCTCCCGGCCGCGCCGCGCCGACGCCGACCCGAACGCGCGCAAACTCCTGTGTGTTCAAATGAGCAATAATGTTCGCAAGCCCGTTATGCCCGCCGGCGGACCCTTTGTATCGCAGCCGAAGCCGGCCCGTCGGCAGCGCGACATCGTCCGAAATCACGATCACATCCGCCGCATCCAGCTTGTAGAATCGCGCGATCGCGGCTACTGCTTCACCGGAAAGGTTCATAAAGGTCGAAGGCCGGGCGAGGATTACACGCTCCCGCCCAATCGCTCCTTCGCCGATCACCGAACGAAAGTCGCGTTTGGAGACCGTGATGTGATGGCGAGCGGCCAGGATATCGATGACCTCGAAGCCCACATTATGCCGCGTCCCGGCGTATTCCGCACCTGGATTTCCCAGTCCCACAATAAGTTTCAAGGTCGTACACTCCGGTTCCAGGGGTCGTGCGGTCGTTTCCGCCGACAGGGAGGATGACGAAGCGCTCAGTCGACACGGCGAAATACCAGCGCGGCATTGATGCCGCCAAACCCGAACGAGTTCGACAGCACCGTTTCCAGATCGCGGGCGCGGCCCACATTGGGAACATAGTCCAGATCGCATTCGGGATCCGGCGTTTCATAATTGATTGTCGGCGGAATCCAACTATGCCGCATGGCAAGGCAACAGATCGCCGCTTCGATCGCGCCAGTCGCCCCCAGGGCATGGCCATGCATCGCTTTGGTGGCGCTGATCGGCACTCTCCTGGCGACTTCCTCGCCCAACGCCTGTTTGATCGCCCGGGTCTCGGTCGAATCGTTCAGGGGAGTGGAAGAGGCGTGCGCATTGATATAGTCTACCTGTTCCGGCCCGACTTGCGCCAGTGCCAGGGCCTGCTGGACACAGCGTGTGGAGCTGGCGGCGTCCGGCCGAGGGGCCGCCATGTGATGCGCATCGTTGGCGCTGGCAAATCCGGCGATCTCCGCATAAATGCGTGCGCCCCGCCGAAGGGCATGGTCGCGCTCTTCCAGCACCAGAACGCCCGCGCCCTCGGCCATCACGAAACCGTCCCGATCGCGATCG
>JBBRKX010000186.1:0-7891 GCA_038231675.1 Chthonomonadales bacterium
TCCCAGGTCGCCCCGCCTGGAAGCCGTTCGAGAGCGGTACGCGACGAAAAAGTGGCTGGAACCCACCCTGGTCCGTGAAGGCGTTACGATCGGCGCCAATGCGACGATCGTCTGCGGAGTCACCCTCGGTGAGTACGCGTTTATCGCGGCGGGCGCACTCGTTACCCGGGATGTCCGGCCCTATGCGCTGATGCTGGGAGGCCCGGCCCGACAGGCAGGCTGGGTATGTTGCTGTGGAGCGCGCCTCGAGCGGTTCTCTGAAGGCTGGGATTGCGGCGAATGCGGGCGAAAGTATTTCGAGGGCCCGGACACACAGATTTACGCGGCTTGATTTTTTCTACCGGACGAAGCAACGCCGGTGATACGGCGCCGGGCAATGGAATGCCGAGCGCACTACCAAACGACATGGAAGGACAACGAGGATGAATATCCCTCTGGTAGACCTGAAAGCACAGTATAACGCGCATGGCGAAGAGATCCGCGCAGCGGTCAACGCCGTCATGGAGCGCGGCGACTATATTCTCGGCAGCGACGTCAGCGCCTTCGAAGCCGAATTCGCCAGCTTCTGCGACGCAAATTTCACGGTGGGCGTAGCCACTGGCACCGATGCGATCCAACTCGGCTTGCTCGCCTGTGGCGTTGGCCCCGGCGACGAAGTGATCACGGCCCCGAACTCATTCGTGGCTTCCGCCGCAGCTATCTCCTTTACGGGCGCAACTCCCGTCTTCGCCGACATCGACCCGCGCACCTATGGGCTGGACCCAACCGCCGTCGAGCGCGCCATCACCTGCCGAACGAAGGCGATCGTTCCGGTGCATTTATACGGACATCCGGTGGACATGGACCCGCTGATGGCGCTTGCTCGTAGCCACGGATTGCGTGTGGTCGAGGATGCCTGCCAGGCACATGGAGCGGAATACAAGGGCAAGAGGGTGGGCTCCATCGGGGATGTCGCCGCTTTCAGTTTCTATCCCGGAAAAAACCTGGGCGCTTATGGCGACGGCGGCGCGGCCACCACAAACGATCCCGATATCGCCAACCGTCTGCGCATGCTGCGCAACTATGGCCAGCGGCAAAAGTATCATCACGACTTCCTTGCATTCAACAGCAGGCTCGACACCATGCAGGCCGCAATCCTTCGGGTCAAACTTCCGTATATGAACGGCTGGAACGCGAAACGACGCCAGGCTGCGGCTGCTTACACCCGCATCCTGGAAGAGCGCGGGATCGCCACGCCTTATGTCGCCGACTACGTCGATCCGGTCTTTCATCTCTATGTCATTCGGACAAGCCAGCGCGACGCGATTGTGCGCGACCTCAATGCACAGGGGATCGGTGCAGGCGTCCATTATCCCATCCCGATTCATTTGCAGAAAGCATACGCATCGCTTGGATACCAGCCGGGCAACTTCCCGCATGCGGAAGCCGCATGCCGTGAAGTCCTCTCTCTCCCGCTGTTCCCCGAGATCACTCAGGAGCAGATTGAAACGGTATGCGGGGCCGTATGCGCACTGATCGGGCGAGACACCGCATCGATCGCAATCGCCGCCTGAAAGCGGCCGGCCACGAAGCGGTTCCACCGGAACACGGAAGAACCGCTGCAATTGTAGGAGAAAATCATGCCAATCCAGAATTCTTTTGCCCGCCGCCGTATCCACTGCGAGGGCGCGTTTTTTGCCAATCACAGCCTCGCGCTCGTAAATCGTGAGATTACACTCGCGCTTTCCGATGATCCGCGCTTTGAGCTGTCGATCCAACATCTGGGACCACGAACGTCCGCAGCGCCAGTGGACGCTCGCCTGGCGGCTCTGGAAGCAGCCGCAGGCACATCGTTAAAACCGGACGTCACCCTACATCACTCCTGGCCACCGGATTTCAGCCGACCCAGGACGGGAAAGCTGGTTCTGATACAGCCCTGGGAATTCGGATCCATACCGTGCGAGTGGTCGGAACAGATCTCCCGAACGGTGGACGAAATCTGGGCTCCGTCCCATTTTGTGCGCGACACGTATTTGCGAGCCGGCGTGCCCGCAGACAAAGTGGCGATGGTGCCGAATGGCGTAAACACCAACAGGTTCCATCCGGGAGTCGCCCCATACGACTTCACCAAGAATCCGAAAACCCGTCTTCTGAGCAACGACACGTTTAAGTTTCTGTTCGTGGGAGGAACGATCGCGCGAAAAGGAATAGACGTCCTGCTGGACGCCTATGACCGCGCTTTCACGGCAAAAGATAATGTGGCGCTCATCATCAAGGATTTTGGGGTGGACAGTTTCTATGCCGGCCAGACGGCAAGCAACCTGATTCAGGCGTTGCAAGTGAAACCTGGCGGCGCGAAAATCATCTACCTCACCGAAGACATGACGGACGAGGATATCGCGGGCCTTTATGCGTCCTGCGATTGTCTGGTGCATCCGTATCGAGGCGAAGGCTATGGCTTGCCGATCGCCGAGGCGATGGCATGCGGCAAACCGACCGTGGTGACAAACTATGGAGCGGCTCTGGATTTTGCAAACGAAACAAACGCGTACATGATTCCCGCGACGGTGGAGACCATGGCGAGTCGAGAGATCGGCGGAATGGAAACGCTGGAGCAACCGTTCTGGGCAAACCCGGATCGGGAAGCGCTTAGCCGAACTCTCCTCCATATCGTTGCAAACCCGGAAGAAGCAGCGGCGAAGGGCGTGCGGGCGGCAGCCGATATCGCCCACAATCACACCTGGGAGCACGCGGCGCGGATCGCCGGACAGCGACTGGCCGCTCTGGCTCCTGCGACGGAAAGCTTTGTCGACACGGCGGGACATGCCGTCAAGCCGGGCAAATCGGGCATAGACCTGGGAATCTCGTCCGCCGCTTTCGGACACGCGGCTGGAAATGGCGGGACATTCGAAGATCGGAAGCAGACCGCTCTTGCGGACGCACGGGCGCGCAATTGGAAGGATGCCGTTCTCCATCTGACAGCATGTCTGGCGGAGCGCCCGAACGATATGGAAGTCCTGAACGCTCTGGCAGTCGCACAGTTTCGCTGCGGCCTTACTGAGGATGCGATCACGCTGCTCCAAGATGGCCTGAAGTGGGCGGCCAATAAGCGTGATGTGCATCACAATCTCGCCTTCGTGCTGCTGGAAACCAACGCGCCCGTGGAGGCGCTGGAGCATGCACGAGCGGCGCTGAACTATACGTCCGACAACATCGATATCCGCCGCACGACGGAGCGCGCCCGAGACGCCGTTCTGCATGCGGCACGTAAAGTGCTTCGGAGCTACCCCGAGACCCAGCGGGTGCAGGCAAAGAAGGATCCTCGCTATTTGGATCTGATGCTGCAATACCGCGACGCGGATGAGGCGCTCAAGCAAAATACGCAGATTGCGTCCACCGAAACCAGGGCCGACCTTACAACGGAAAATAGGGGGCCGGCGCGGATCTCTCTTTGCCTTATCGCCAGGAATGAAGAGCGCTTCCTTGCCCGCTGCCTCGACAGCGTTCGCGGCATTGTCGACGAGATCGTTCTGGTGGACACGGGCTCGACCGATAGGACCATGGAAATCGCGGCTAGATACGGCGCAAAAGTGATTCAGTATCCCTGGGCGGATGATTTCGCCGCCGCGCGTAACATCTCCCTGGAGCATGCAACCGGGGATTGGGCTCTCTGGCTGGACGCCGATGAGGAGATCGCACCGGAAAGCGCGGGCAAAATCCGCCAGGCAGTCGAAGCGACTCCCCCCCATGTCGGAGGCTTCATGGTGCGTATTCAGAACTGGCTGCAGTCGACCGAACGCAAAGCGGGTTCCGAGATGGCGGTGCATCACGCATGCCGGCTTTTCCGGCGCGTACCCGGCGTAAGGTTCGAGGGCCGCATTCACGAACAAAATCTAAGATCGCTGATCGGCCTCGGTTATAGCTATATCTGGCAGGAGGACCTGGTGCTCGACCACTTCGGTTACGCCGGAGAGATCATGGCCCTGCGCAACAAACATGAGAGGTTCATTCGCATGCTGCGGCGTGAGGTGGAAGAGTGTCCGGATGAGTCGTTGCGCGCCTTCCAATTGTTCAATCTAGGAAACGCCTACTTTACGTTCGGCGACATGGAGAGCGCGGCCAAATACCTGGGACAATCCGTGGAGCTGGCGGACGTGGCGGAAGAGTATACCGTGACCGCGTTCGTGGAGCTGGCAAGCGCGCTCCAGCGCCTGGGCCGTTCACGAGACGGTCTCAAGATATGCGACCGGGCGGAGACACTCGGCATCGAGCAGGCCGGTCTGTGCTTCGCTCGCGGTTACTGTTTGCTTCACGAAGAACGTTATGAGGAGGCCGGAACGGCTTTCCAATCCGCCATCGGACTGGGGGAGCAGGATCAGAGCCGCTTCGCGCATACTGGGGACGCGGGGATCTCCCGATACAAAGCACGCTACGGACTTGCTCTTGCCCTGCTGGGTCAGGAGCGCAAAGAGGAAGCGATCTCCTGTTGCAACGAGGCGCTTGCCGAGCAACCGGGATTCATGGATGCGCGGTATCTACTTTCTATCCTATTGACGCAACTGGGCCGAAAAACCGAGGCGCGGGTTGAGATGGAAACACTCCTCGCACAAGATCCTGATCATAAGGACGCCAGGCGCGATCTTGGCCGACTGCTGTTCGACCTGGAAGATTACGAGAGCGCCCTGCCGTTTGTAAAGGAGACTGCGGCGGGTAGCGGCAACGAATACGATCCGCAAGCGCGTCTGGCAACCTGTTTCGAGCGGACCGGTAGACTCGAAGAGGCAAGAGCGGCCTATGAACGGCTGCGGTTGCTTGCCCCTATGTCCTCGGACGTTTGCGTCAATCTGGGACGAATCCTGGCCGTGACCGGATCGCCGTCGGAGGCGATCGACTGCTTCACCGAAGCGATCGCCATCGATCCAGCGAACGGGAATGCGTACTTCAATGCGGGCGATGCACTCTATCGCCTCGGCTACTATGGCAATGCGGCGGAAACGTATCTTTCGGGCCTTGAGGTCGCACCGGAACATCCCTCCGGCTTCTTCGTCCTCGGAAACTGCTATTTCCAGACGACCGACTATTCTGCCGCAGTCTTATCGTACCGTCAGGCGCTTGTGATGGAGCCTTCCAGCGAAGAGATCCAGCACAATCTCACCCTTGCGGAAGAGATGGCTGCGCAGTAAAATACGCTCTCAAAAATAGGGTGCGTAATCTTTCCGGCCCATGCGGGATCGCTTTATTTGCGGTCTCGCATGGGCCGTTTTACCGTGTCCTGCGGCAGGGGAACAATGGGGTCGTCGCGCGCAGCGGTCGGTAGCCGGCAAGAAGATTCTTCCCCAAAAAATTACCGGGCTTTACCCTACAGATACCAGTTTTTTCCCCGAAAATACTATTGTACACAGACAATCAAGCAGTCGGCGCTTTCAGCGTCATGTAGATAAAAACTCTGCAGTACAATCACGATTTCCCAAAAGGGAAAGCCCGAACCGGCAGGATGCCGCAAACAGCACGCTTGAAACCGTGCAACGGGTTCATCATGGAGGAGAGAGACAGACATGGGATTGCAGATTAACACCAACGTCACCGCCCTGGTGGCCCTGACCAACCTTCAGAACGTTTCCAACTCGGTCGCAACCAGCATCGAGCGCCTTTCCAGCGGACTGCGCATCAACAACGCCGCCGACAACCCGTCGGGCCTCATCATCTCCGAAGGGCTGCGCGCTCAGATCGACGGTCTGAACCAGGCGATCTCAAACAGCCAGGACGCCACAAACGTCATCAAGACGGCGGAAGGCGGACTTACCGAAGTCAACACCCTCCTGCGAAACGTGCGTCAGATCGCGGTCCATGCGGCCAACACCGGGGTAAACGACGTTGTCGCCGTGCAGGCCGACCAGACCCAGATCAACTCGGCGATCAGCAGCATCGAGCGTATCGCGGAGCAGACCTCGTTCGGAACCAAGAAATTGCTCGACGGTTCTTCCGGCATCAACGCCTCGGTGGTCGACACCAGCAAGGTCGGCGGGATCTTCATCGGCAGCAACTTCCAGGGCAACACCACGGTTTCCGGAGCCGTAACGGTCTCCATCACCAACGCGGCGACGCGGGCTTCCTCGGTGGGTACGGCGACATATGCGAGTGTGAACGCGAGCATCTCCACGGTCAACGGCACCACGATCGGCAACGGCGGCAGCATCGTTCTCAACGGGCAGACGATCTCTGTGAGCGGTTCGGATACGGTGCAGACGCTGATCAACAAGATCAACAGCCTGTCGAGCACAACGGGCGTTTCGGCGGCCTTCACCTTCGGCAACGCGTCCGGCTCGGTCGTTCTTGAGCAGACCAACTACGGCGGCAACTTCAACGTCACCGAATCCGAGAGCTCGAACCTATTCCTTACAGGCGCGTCGAGCACAACTGTGATCGGCCTCAACGCCACGGTTGCGGTCACAGCGCTGGCCCTCGTCAACAACGTCACCACTGCGGTGACCCAGACCTTCACCGGAGGACGCGCCGCAGCCGATAGCGGACTGCGCATTACCGACACCTACGGCAACTCGATCCTTCTGACGGAAGCGGGCAACAGCTCGACCTCTGCGGCAAGCATCGCGACGGTTTCGGCCGGAGCGGTTCAGTTCCAGATCGGCGGCAACGCCGGCCAGACGGCCACAGTGAGCCTGGGCAACATTCGCACCAACAACCTCGGCAACACCTCGGTGGCGGGCCTCAACCTCTCGCTCATCGACGTGACGACCGCGTCCGGTGCGACCAACGCCATCAAGGTGGCGGACGAAGCGATCTCTCAGGTCACTTCCCTGCGTGCAACTCTGGGCGCTTTCCAGGCCAACACGCTTGCGAGCACCGTGCGCTACCTCGGCGTCGGCGTGGAGAACCTGTCGGCTTCGGAGAGCCAGATCCGCGACACCAACGTTGCGACGGAAGTCGTGTCGTTGACGAAGAACCAGATCATCGCTCAGGCGGCGCAGTCGGTGTTGTCTCAGGCCAACAGCAACCCGCAGCAGGTCCTTTCGCTGCTGCGATAAGCTGGACGCTCGTTTGTATAGCCAGGGTGTTCCCGATTGGGAACACCCTGGCTTTTTAAGTTTGGAGCGTGTGCGAACCGTTTCCGACTCGCCGACGATAGCGCAATGGCGGACTAACTTGTCACAAACGGACGTTTCCGCTATACTTACGTATCATTCGGTAGCAATATTCATGTAACCACCGAGGGGAACACCATGGCGCGTTTGCTGCTTATTGAAGATGATAGGTTTCTCGTTCGCGCGATGGAGAAGCTGCTAATGGCGGAAGGCTATTATTGCAAGAGCGTAGGGACTGGACTCGAGGCACGTCAAGCGCTTCAGGGCGATCCGTTCGATCTGATCTTATTGGATATCGGCTTGCCGGATATGGATGGCTTTGCGCTCTGCCGACAGATTCGATTGCGGCACCGCATGCCCGTAATCTTCCTGTCCGCGCGTTCGGAGGAAGCGGATAAGGTCGTTGGACTGGAAGTCGGAGGGGACGATTTCCTGACAAAACCATTCGCGCCTCGTGAACTGGTGGCGCGCGTACGGGCTCATTTGCGACGGAGCAATGAATATAACTTAGTCGCCACTGCCTTGAATGAAATTCGTATCGGAGATCTGATCGTCGACATGGATCAGAGAGACGCGATCCGAAACGGCCGTGCGGTTCGACTGACCGAACGCGAGTTCGAGCTCCTTTTCTTTATGGCGCGTCACCGGGATAAGGCGCTCGCAACCGAATGGATTTTCGAAAACGTCTGGGGGTACGATGCAGAACTGGGGGTGAAGACCCTTGCGGTTTATGTAAGGCGTGTACGTCAGAAGATCGAAGTGGATCCAAACTCTCCGCTCTACCTGCGTACGGTGCGGGGCTTCGGTTATAA